>JAIPGA010000032.1 GCA_021736445.1 Synergistales bacterium
TCGCCCTGGCCACCTGGGCGGGCATCGAGGGGAAGGGATCGCTCATCCTCCACTGGAGCTACCTGAGCATGGGCCTCCGGGCGGCGGGGACCTTCCTCCCCCTCTCTATCGCCATCCTCAGGCCGGGGCTCCTCTCGCCGCTTGCGGCCTTCCTCTCGAGCCTCCTGGGCGCGCTGGCCACCATCTTCTGGCCCGTCACCGGCCTTCCCGGCGAACCGCTCTTCGGCGGGCTCTTCTTCGCTTCTCTCTGCACCGCACTGGGGATCATTATCGGGAAGCGCAGGGCACGCTGAAAGCTCCTCCAGAGCGGACCGTGAAACACGGCACTTTCGTGATCAGCGGCAAATGCGTCGCTTTACTCAATTGTATGCAATGTGATACTATTGGGCCGCTTTCCCATTTCGAAACCGGCAACCGCCGAAGGGGGGGATGGACCGGGCGTTGCTCCGGAAAGAGGGGAAGCACACGACATCCTGGGTAGCAGAGCCAGGATCACATCCATTGCAGAGAGAGGTGGGAGTTATGGCAACGCACACGTCCAAGGTACCGCATACCTTTGTACTGCTGTTCTCGTTGATTGTCATCGCCGTGATCGGGACCTATGTTTTGCCCGCCGGCGAGTTCGACCGAACCACCGACGAGAACACCGGTCGGACGGTGGTGGTTCCCGGGACATACCACAAGGTGGAGCAGTCCCCCGTCAGCTTCTTCGACACCTTCATCTCCGTGCAGAGAGGCTGTATCGACGCCGCCGCGGTGGTCTTCTTTGTTTTTATCGTCTACGCATCCTTCTACGTGGTGCTCCAGACCGGAGCGCTCCACTCGTTTATCGGCTGGCTCTTACGCATCACCGAGGGGAAAGAACTGATCATCATCCCGGTGTTCATGTACACCTTCGCTCTCGCGGGCTCCGTCTTCGGGATGTTCGAGGAGACCTTCGGGTTCATCCCGCTCTTTGTCGGCCTGTCCATCGCTCTTGGCTACGACGCCATCGTCGGGATGTCCATGGTCTCCCTCGGCGTGGCCATGGGGTTCGCCGCAGCCTTCATGAACCCCTTCACCGTGGGGCTGGCCCAGAAGTTCGCCGAACTGCCGCTCTTCTCCGGCATGGGCTTCCGGATGATCAGCTGGGGCGTGCTGACCACCATGGCGGTGCTCTACACAATGCGCTACGCCATCAAGATCAAGAAGGACCCCACCAAGAGCATCATGTACGGCGTGGACATGGGCAGTCTGGCCATGGACCACAACGAGCTGATCCAGCGGAAGTTCACCCATCGGGAGAAGATGGTGCTCTGGGTTGTCATCGGCACCATCGCCCTGCTGATCTGGGGGGTCATCACCCGGGGCTGGTACTTCAACGCCATCGCCGGGCTCTTCCTGATCATGGGCATGGCCTGCGGCGCACTGGCCGGCTGGGGGCCCAGCACCATCGCCAAGACCTACGTGGAGGGCTGCCGGGACATCGTCTTCGGGGCCCTGGTGGTGGGGCTCTCCAGGGGGATCCTCATCGTCATGCAGGACGGCAACATCATCGACACCGTCATCTACGGGATGGCCCAGCCGCTGGCGGGCTTCCCGGAGTGGGTGGCCGCCGAGGGCATGCTCTTCGTCCAGACGCTGATCAACTTCTTCATCCCCTCCGGCTCCGGACAGGCGGCGACCACCATGCCCATCATGGCGCCCCTGGCCGACCTGCTGGGCGTCACCAGGCAGACGGCGGTACTGGCCTATCAGTACGGCGACGGCTTCTCCAATCTCCTCTGGCCGACCACACTGCTGCCTGTTATCTGCAGTATCGCCCACGTGCCCATCGAGAAATGGTGGAGGTATTTCATTCCCTTCTTCGTCATGCTCCTCGCCGTGGAGATGATCTTCATGTACGTGGCCGTGGCCATCGGTTTCGCCTAAATCCTTCGGGAGAGGCGAACACGAAAAAGACAGGAACCATTGCGGACAGGGCAGGGGGCGACCCTGCCCTGCTCCTCTGAGGGGGGGTACCTATGCAACAGGCGGATCTGCTCCTGAAAGGGGGCACACTCATCGACCCCGTGGGCGGAGAGGAACGCAGGACGGCTCTGGCCGTCAGGAACGGCCTCATCCTGGGGGAAGGCGACCCGTCCTCCTTCGCTGCGGCGAAGGAAATGGACATCACGGGGCGTTATGTATTGCCGGGCTTCATCGACACCCATATGCACGATGAAGAACTGGACGATCCGGCCACCACGGAGCTCGCCCTGCTCCGTCAGGGCGTCACCACGGCCGTCGCCGGGAACTGCGGCACCGGACCACGCCAGGAGACGGTGCGGGCACACCGCCGGCATCCCTGGCTGGAGATCGGATACCTCACCGGGCACTGGGCGCTGCGGGATTCCATCGGGCTCACCGATGTCCACCGGGCGGCCTCGCCGCAGCAGCTCGAAGAGATGCAGCGGATCCTCGCCGCCGAACTCCGGGAGGGTTCCCTGGGGCTCTCCTTCGGTCTGGAGTATGTCCCCGAGACAAGCCCCGAGGAGGTCAGAGCCCTCGTGGAGGTCCTGCGGGATTTCACCCATCGGCTGGTGTCCATCCATATCCGCTACGACGGGCCGCGCTGCCTTGAAGGCGTCGAGGAGGCCGTCGACCTGGCCCGTTCCACCGGGGTACGGGTCCAGATCTCCCACTTCGGGAGCATGAACGCCTTCGGACATCTGCCCGAATCGCTGGAGCTGGTGGACCGGGCCCACGACGAAGGCGTGGACGTCACCTTCGACTGCTACCCCTACGACGCCTTCTGCACCTACGCCGGCACCACCGTCTTCGACCCCGGGTTCCGGGAGCGCTGGAACAAGGACTACGGAGACCTGGAGGCGGCGTCTGGCACCTATGTGGGGCGGCGCCTCACCAGGGAGAGCTTCGACGACATCCGCGCCAACAGCCCCGGCGAGCTGATCATCGCCCATGTGATGAACGAATCGGAGGTCCTCACCTGTCTCCAGCACCCCCGCTGCGCCATCGCTTCGGACGCCACGCTCCACAGGGGCGAAGGCCATCCGCGTGCGGCGGGCACCTTCCCCAGAGCGTTGCGCCGGCTCCGGGAAGAGGGGCTCAGCTGGCCCGATGCCGTCCGCCACGCCACCTCCCTCCCCGCCCACATGGCATGGTTCGACGACCGGGGGAACCTCGAGGCGGGAAACCGGGCGGACCTGGTGGTTGTCGACCCGCAGCATCTCAGGGACAGGGCCACCTTCGCCGATCAGCTCGCCCCGCCCGAAGGGATCGACTGTGTCATCCTCGGCGGCGAGATCGCCGTGGAGCACAACACCGCTACCGAACCGCTGGGGAGGCTTCTGACTCGACGTGAGGACGGATCACCTGCAGAAAGGAGGAACAGTGAATGACAGATATCGAAAAGCAGTGGGAGCGGATATCCGCGGCACTGGACAGTGCTTCCGAAGACGCCATAGCGGTGAGCGACGCCCTCGGCGCCCATCCCGAACTGGGCGACCAGGAGTTCGAGTCCAGCAAGCAGCACGTTGCCTACCTCAGGTCCCGGGGCTTTGATGTCACCTACCCCTTCTGTGACCTCCCCACCGCCTACCAGGCGGTGGCGGGCAAGGGCAACAGACCTGTGGTGGCGCTGCTGGCCGAATACGACGCCCTCCCCGAAATGGGCCACGCCTGCGGCCACAATGTCCACGGTGCCATGTCGCTGCTCGCCGGAGCCGGTCTCGTCGAGGCAGCCGAAGAGGGCCTCGCCGAACTCCGCGTCATCGGCACGCCGGCGGAGGAGACCAACGGTGCCAAGGTCGCCATGGTCGACAAGGGGGTCTTCGACGACGTGGACCTCGCCCTGATGATCCACTCCGGCGCCGGCACCACCTATACGGACTACCGCTGCCTCGCCATGGACGCCCTGGAATTCACCTTCACCGGCAGATCGGCCCACGCCGCCGGCGCACCCTGGGAGGGCGTCAACGCCCTCAACGGACTCCAGCTCTTCTTCCACGCCATCGACATGCTGCGCCAGCATGTCCGCCCGGAGGTGCGCATGCACGGATTCGTCAGGGAGGGAGGGGTGGCGCCCAATATCGTTCCCGAGAAGGCCGTGGGGCGTTTCTACTTCCGGGCTCCCTGGAGGGACTACCTCAACGGCCTTGTCGAGCAGGTCTACAACGCCGCCCGCGGCGCGGCCCTGGCCACGGGGACGGAGGTCACCTGGCGCAACAATGAGACCAGTTTCGACAACCTCAAGCCGAATCCGCCGGCGGAACAGCTGATGAAAGAGGCCTTCCGGGACATCGGCGTCGCCGTCGGGAGCTCGCCGGGGCACATGGGCTCCAGCGACATCGGCAATGTCTCCCACGCCTGCCCCGCCATCCAGCCCATCCACGCCCTGGTGGAGGAGGAGATGGCGCTCCACACCACGGCCTTCGCCGGGGTCACCACCTCCTCCCGGTCCCACAAGGGGCTCGTCGAAGGAGGGAAGGCCCTGGCCCGGGCGATCCTCCGCTATTGCCGCGATCCGGAGCTGCAGGAACGCATTCGAGAGGATTTCCGCACCAGAACAAGCTGATCCCCCGGATCCGGAAATAACAGCAGGCCGCCCCCCAGGGGAGGCGGCCTGTCTGGTTCATCGCCGGATGTTCTTGTCAACGTCCGCGGTTCCTCTCACCGCTTGTAGCCGATGATGTCCCGCAGCAGTGCCTTCCGTTCCCTGATGTGCTCCTCGCCTTCCACGCCCCTGGCGGCGTACCCGTCGACCACCGACACCACGCCGCGGCCCTGGTCGGTCTCCACCACCACCACCTGCAGAGGGTTGGCGGTGGCCGCGTCGATGCGGCAGACCTCCTGTACCTGCTTGAGGCTGTTCATCACGTTGATGGGAAAGCCTCCGCGCAGCAGGATGATGAAGGTATGCCCTGTACGGAGCCGTTCCGCGTTCGCCACGGCGACGTCTACCAGGTCGTCGGCGTTGCCGTCCCTGCGGATCAGGCAGGGCCCGGAGGCCTCACAGAAGGCGATGCCGAACTCCAGGGATGTCGACGAGGTCACCAGGGCTTCATAGATGTCCTCCACGGTCTTGATGAAATGACTCTGCCCGATGATGATATTGCTGTCTTCCGGCACATCCAGCTGTTCCACAAACCAACCCTTCAGCTCTGCCACAGTGGATTCCTCCCTTATGTCTGGTCATCCCCGTCAGTGTACCACCAGCAGGCGACAGAGTGCCTGTCGCCCACCTCCCTGAGAGGCGGCGCCTGCTTTTCGCAGACCGGTCCTTTCTTCCTCTGGCACCGTGTGTGGAAGGGGCAGCCCGAAGGAGGATCGATGGGTGACGGGACATCCCCGGAGAGGATGATCCGGCTGGATTCCTTCTTCGGCCGCGGTTCCGGCACGGCGGAGAGCAGTGCCTCGGTATAGGGATGCCTGTAGGCGTCGAAGAGCGTATCCGTCGGCGCCATCTCCATCACATGGCCGAGGTACATCACCACCACCCGGTCGGAGATATGACGCACCACCGAGAGATCGTGGGCAACGAAGAGGAAGGTGAGGTTGTGCTCCGACTGCAGTTCCTGAAGCAGATTGATCACCTGGGCCTGGATGGAGACATCCAGGGCCGAGACCGGTTCGTCGCAGACAATCAGCTCCGGATCCATGGCCAGGGCCCGGGCGATGCCGATCCGCTGGCGCTGTCCGCCGGAGAATTCGTGGGGGTAGCGGTTCATCACCTCCGGTCGCAGCCCCGAATCCTCCAGGGCCTTGCCCACCTTCTCCCGCAGCGCCGTTTCGGTGGGGGCGAGCCCGTGGATCTCCAGCCCCTCGCCGACGATCTCCTTCACCGTCATCCGCGGGTTCAGCGAGCTGTAGGGATCCTGGAAGACCATCTGCAGACTCCGGCTCACCTCCCGCCGCTTCTCCGGCGAGAGGGTCGCCATGGGCGTGCCCTTGTAGGTGATGGTTCCTTCGGTGGGATCCTCCAGACCAACGATCACCTTGCCGGTGGTGGTCTTCCCGCAGCCCGACTCGCCCACAAGCCCCAGGGTCTCACCGGGATAGATATCGAAGGAAACGTCGTCCACGGCACGCACCACAGCGTGCTCGCCCCAGTGGCCCCTGGTCTGGAAGTGTTTCCGCAGCCCCTCCACCTCCAACAGCGGTTCGCGGCCTTTCACGGACGGGTGGATCACCGTAGATTCGAAGAAAGACGACTTCAGCCTCTCCAGCGTCAAGGCCTCCCGCCTCTCTTCCGGGGCGTAGAGCCAGCAGGCCACCTCGCGCTCCCCGCCCTGAGGAAAGAGTGGCGGTTCCTCTCTGCGGCAGCGTTCCATAGCGAAAGGACAGCGAGGATGGAAACGGCACCCCTGGGGGAACTGGAAGGGATGGGGAACCATCCCGGGGATGGTGGCCAGTTTTCTGCGCTCGTCCTTCGTCTGCTTGAGGTCGGGGATGCTCTCCAGGAGCCCCACGGTGTAAGGATGGAGAGGATGAACAAAGAGATCCTCGGTGCGCGCCCGTTCCGCCGCCTTGCCGGCGTACATCACCACGATGCGCTGGGCCATCTCGGCGACGATGCCCAGATTGTGGGTGATCAGGATCACCCCCATCTGCAGCTCCTCCCGGAGCCTGGCCAGGAGCTCCAGAATCTGGGCCTGGATGGTCACATCCAGCGCCGTGGTCGGTTCGTCGGCGATGAGCAGATCGGGGTCGCAGGCGAGCCCCATGGCGATCATCACACGCTGGCGCATGCCGCCGGACATCTGATGGGGGTAGTCACGCACCCTTCTGGCGGGATCGGGGATCCCCACCAGCTCCAGAAGCTCCACCGTACGCCCCTTGCGCTCACGCTTGCCCATGGTGGTGTGCAGCGCCAGGGCCTCCTCGATCTGGTAGCCTACGTTGAGCACTGGGTTGAGAGAGGTCATGGGCTCCTGGAAGATCATGGCGATCCGGTCCCCCCTGATGGAAGCCATGCGCTTCTCGGGGAGGGCAGCCAGATCGTTCCCGCGGTAGAGGATGCTGCCTTCCACAATGCGCCCCCGCGGTTCCGGGAGCAGCCGCATCACCGACAGGGAGGTCACCGACTTGCCGCAGCCCGACTCCCCGACGACGCCGACCATCTCGCCGGAGCGGACATCATAGCTGATGCCGTCCACGGCCCGGACGATACCATCTTCGGTGTGGAAATGGGTCTTTAGTCCTTCTATCTTCAGCAGTGGGTCCATCGCATCCACCTCAGTCTTTCATCCGGACATCCAGGGCGTCCCTGAGCCCGTCGCCGAGCAGGTTGAAGCCCAGGACGAAGATCACGATCGCCGCACCGGGGAAGATCACCGACCAGGGGGAGGTCAGAAGCAGCTTCCGCCCGTCGGCCAGCATGACACCCCACTCCGGTGTGGGCGGCTGCGCGCCCAGCCCCAGAAACCCGAGCGCCGCCGCCGAGAGGATGGCCGAGGCAAAGGTCAGCGTGGTCTGTACGATGATCGGCGAGAGGCTGTTCCGCAGGATATGCCGGAAGATGATATGGATGTCGCCGGCCCCCAGCACCCTGGCGGCCTGGACATACTCGCTCTGTTTCAGCGACAGTACGGAGCCCCGGACGATCCTGGCGAAGTGGGGGACGCTGACGATCCCGATGGCGATCATGGCGTTCACCAGGCCGGGGCCGAGGATGGCGACGATGAGGATGGCCAGCAGCACATAGGGGATGGAGAGCAGGATATCCATGGACCGCATGATCACGTCGTCCAGCCACCTGCCGTAGTAGCCGGAGACAAGCCCCAGCAGCATCCCCACCATCAGGGCGATGCCTACGGAGATGAAGCCGATCAGAAGCGACAGGCGCGCCCCGTAGATCACCCGGCTGAAGACATCCCGTCCCAGATCGTCGGTGCCGAAGATGTAGTGGTGCTCCGGCGCACGGACCTCCTCTTCCTCAGCCGTTCCGCCCAGATCAAGCTCGAAGGTGGCGAACTGCCCGCTCTGTTCGGCGCTCTGCTGCGACGACAGGTCGGTCTCGCTCTCCGAGGTCGCCTTTCCGGATTCGGCGGTTCCCGGTTCCACCGCACCGGACCACCAGAAGGGAGGCATGTCGTGGTCCTGGAGATTCCCCGCCACCGGATCCAGAGGGGCGATCACAGGGGCAAAGAGAGCCAGAAACACCAGGACGACCACCACAACCAGCCCGGCGAGGGCGTTTTTGTTCCGTTTGAGTCGCCTCCACGCGTCCACCCAGAGGCCACCCCTGCGTAGTTCCTGTACTGTTGCCGTACTCTCGGACATGGGATGCGCACCTCCTAATAGCGGATACGGGGGTCAACAAAGGCGTAGAGGATATCCACACAGAGGTTGACCAGCACGAAGAGCCCCGCCACGGCCATCGTTCCGCCGGCGATGACGGGAAAGTCCCGGGCCAGGATGCCTTCCAGAACCCATCTTCCCACACCGGGCCATGAGAAGACCGTCTCCGTAAGGATCGCACCGCCCATGAGGTAGCCGAACTGGAGCCCCAGCACGGTGATGATCGGGATGGCGGCGTTCTTGAAGGCGTGGACGAAGAGGATCTTGTTTGCGCCGACGCCCTTGGCCTTCGCTGTCCGCACATAGTCCTGGTTGAGAGCCTCCAGCATGGACGAGCGGGTCATCCGGGCGATGATGGCCATGGGGACCGTGGCCAGACAGATGGCGGGCATCACGAGATGGCGCACGACGTTCACAAAGGCATTCCAGTTGCCCGAAAGCAGCGTGTCGATCAGATAGAAGCCCGTAGTGGAGACCAGAGACATGGTGGCGTCGAGCCGCCCCGAGGTGGGGAGCCATCCCAGGTGCAGACTGAAGAGGATAATCAGCATGAAACCGAGCCAGTAGATGGGCATGGAGACCCCCACCAGCGCCCCCACCATGGAGACGTAATCAAAGAGACTGTACTGCTTCCAGGCCGATATGAAGCCGGCAAGGATTCCCACCGCCGTGGCGATCAGCATGGCGAAGACCGAGAGCTCGATGGTTGCGGCCAGCTTCTCCTTCAGCTCCTCCGCAACAGGTCGACCGGACATGATGGAATCCCCCAGATCACCCCGAACGAGACGACCGACAAACTTGCCGTATCGAATATAGACCGGTTCGTCCAGACCGAGCTTATGACGGAGCTTCTCCAGCGCTTCCGGCGAGGCGTGCTGTCCCAGCATGATCTGGGCAGGATCACCGGGGATGGCCTCGATCATCAGGAAGATCACCGAGGAGAGCACAAGAAAAACGGGAACCAGCATCAGGATCCGTCGGAAGAGATATCTCGTAAGGTGCATAGGTCCAACCCCCTTTCAACAGGCAGGGAGACAGCCCGCTGACGCCGTCTCCCTGCCGGGTTCAGACACCCTGTTCTTTTGAGATATCCTACTGGTTGATATCGATATCCGCGAGGATGAACTTCAGGATGGGATGGAGCTTGAAGTTGTCCACCTTGGCCGTGTTCACCAGCGCCAGGTTGTAGGCGTTGGCGATGGGGATCACGGGAACATCCTGGTGCATCAGTTCCGCCGACTGGATGTAGAGGGCTTCGCGCTCTTCCTGCGCCATGGTCGTCTGGCCCTCCATCATCAGCTCGTGGTACTCTTCGTTCTTCCAGACCGCGTAGTTCTGGGCGCTACCCTTCTGGGCGTTGTCCTTGTCGAGGAGCACGTACATGAAGTTGTCGGGGTCGCCATTGTCGCCCATCCAGCCGATGAGGCACATGGTGTGCTCCAGCTCCTCCAGCTTCTCCAGATAGGTGCCCCAGTCATAGGTCACCAGCTCCACGTCCACGCCGACCTCGGCGAGATCCTGCTGGATCGCCTGGGCCACCAGCTTGCCGTCGGGCATGTACTGCCTGGGCACGGGCATGTACCAGAGTTCCGTCTCGAAGCCGTCGGGATAGCCCGCCTCGGCGAGGAGCTTCCTGGCCTTCTCCGGATCGTAGCCGTAGTCCTCGATGTCGCGGTTGTAGCCCCAGAGGGTGGGCGGCAGCATCTGGTTGGCGGGCTTGGCCATCCCCTGGTAGATCTCCTTGACCAGACGCTTCTTGTTGATGGCATAGGCGACGGCCTTGCGGACCTTCAGGTTGCCGAAGGGTTCCTTGGTCATGTTCATGGCCATGTAGCCGGTGTTCATGCCCGGGGAGGCCAGGAGCTTGATATCCTCGGGATTCTCCTGCTTCAGGGTCTTGATGTTCTGGGCGGAGATCCCGTCCATGGCGTCGATCTCCCCGGCCAGCAGGGCCATCATGCGGGTGGTGTTGTCGGGGATCGAACGGTAGATGATCCGGTCGACCTTGCGCCGGCCGCCCCAGTAGTCATCGTAGGCCTTCAGGACGATGCGGTCGTTCTTCTTCCACTCCACGAACTCGTAGGGGCCGGTGCCCACCGGATGGGTACGGAAATCCTCCACGCCCATCTCCAGCATGGAGTGGGGACTCACGATCATCACCGGGAAACAGGCCATGTTGGAGAGGAAGGGTGCGTAGGGCTTGTCCAGACTGATACGCACCGTATAGTCGTCCACAGCCTCTACGGATTCGATCTGGCTGTACATGTAGCTCCAGTAGGCGAAATCGCCCTTGTGTCCGGGATGGTCGGGGTTCATCTGCCGCTCCAGCGAGAACACCACCGCATCGGCCGTAAAGGGGGTGCCGTCGTGGAAGGTCACGCCCTCGCGGAGATGGAAGGTCCAGACCAGTCCGTCGTCGGAGACATCCCAGCTCTTGGCCAGGGCCGGTTCGACCATAGTCGAGCCGTCCTTGAACTGTACCAGGGTCTCAAAGACCAGCATACAGACCTTGTAGGATTCGCCGTCGGTGATATCCGCCGGGTCGAGCCGCACGGCATCGCCGCCGCGTCCGAAGACAAACACCTTTTCCGAAGCCATGGCAGGCATGGCGAAACAAGCAAGAATCAGCGCAGCCAACAGAACAAATGCAATACGTTTCACAGTATCTCCCCTTCCTTGGTCATCGTCGAGACTACCGAGTGCCCACTACGCCCTCCTGCCCTCCTTTCCCTGGTGTATTACGGAGCTTCCCGTCCAGCAATCCACAGCTTAAGCAATATAGTAACATACATGCATCAGATTGCGCCTTCGTCGGTTCGCACCACATCACCGTCCATGATACGCCGCACCAGCTGTTCGAAGCCCCCGTCTCCGGCCGAGGGGATCACCAGATCGGCGACGCTCCGCAGTGTCGGCGGGGCATCATCGGGGGCGACCGCCACCTCGGCATGCTCCAGCATGGCGAAATCGTTCATATGGTCACCCACGGCGACCACCGGCAGTCCCGCCGGAACGAGCTGTTCACGGACAGTCTGGAGCGCGGCTCCCTTGGACACCCCCAGGGGAAGGATATCGAGGAACCGCGACCCCGCCCGCATGACCGAGAGCCGCCCGGCCAGCTCATGGCGAACCTCCTCTTCCAGCGTACAGATCTCCTGGGGTTCGCCGAAACAGATCATCCGGAAGATCCGTCCACCGGGAAGGTCCGGTGTGTCGAGCACCGCGTTAACGGACATCCCGGTTCCCTCAAAGAAACGCCTGGTCCGGACATCCCCGGGACGACAGTAGACCTGCTCGTCGCCGTAGACCTGGAGGATCAGATTGTTCCTCCAGACAAAGCGCAGAGCCTCCTGCACCGCCGACCGCTCTGACTCCCACTGGCGGTACACGGAAGCATCCTCGGTATCCATAATGCGGGCCCCGTCGTAGACAATGGCAGGGCCCCGGGCTCCCAGCTCGCGGGCCAGGCCGCGCGTCGCCGCCAGAACCCTTCCGGTAGCCACCATGATCTGCCACCCTTCGGCCCGCAGGGCCTCCGCCGCCTCCCGGGCCGAAGGGGAGATATGTCCGTGGTGGGCCACCGTTCCGTCCAGATCTGTTACCAATAGACCGCTGATACAACCACCTCCCGGTGTCCTCTCCGATGTACTCAGCTTCGCTGCACAGGCGGGACCTCCCCGCCCCGTTCCAGCAGGCGGGCGAAGTGCCGGACGACCTGCGGGTCGAACTGCGTTCCGCTGTGCCGCCGGATCTCCTCCAGCGCGGCCGCACCGGACAGAGGCTTCCTGTAGGGCCTTCCGGAGGTCATCGATTCGTAGGCATCGGCAACGGCGAAGAGACGAGCCAGGAAGGGGATGCCTTCCCCCGAGAGCCCTCTGGGGTACCCCCGGCCGTCCCAGTGCTCGTGGTGGCTCAGTATGGGTTCGGCCAGCTCCGCAAGCCCCGGCAGGCCTGTCAGGGCCGCCCTGTAGCCGATCTCGGGGTGGTTTTCCACCTCCAGCCGCTCTTCCGGTTCCAGGGAAGTCGGCTTGTGGAGAATCTCGTCGTTGACGGCGATCATCCCGATATCGTGATACCTGGCAAGCCTCCGCGCCCGGGAAACCGTGCTCTCCTCGTGTCCGAATGCCCTGGCCAGCGCCTCCATCCATTCCGCAAGACGCCGGATATGCCCGCCGTCCTCGCCGGGAAGGATCTCGAGCATGCGCTGGAGCGTCTCCATGCTCTCCCGCCACTCCGCAGGCCTCCGTTTCATCTTGTCCCGGTACATCCGCTCCTCCGCCCGGGGCAAAGCATCCTCGGCGTATTCGCTCTGTTGCCGCACTGTGACGTACCCGATGGCCAGCCCCAGGGGCAACGGGCCGGGGGAGTGAGCGCCGTACCCACTCCGGATGGCCTCGCTCATTCTTTCGGCTTCGCCGGCATCGGTCCTGGGAAACAGCGCGATGAATTCGTCCCCGCCCCATCGCGCAACCACGTCGCCGTTTCTGCAGACACGGCGCATGACCTCCGCAGCGTGGCGGAGCAATCCGTCACCCGCCTGGTGGCCGAAGATGTCGTTGGTCATCTTCAATCCGTTGATATCAGCCATCAGAATGGTGAGGGGGCGCTCCCCCTTCTGGTTCAACCGATGCAGCTCTTCCTCGTAGAACCGCCGGTTGTACAGTCCGGTGAGTTCGTCGTGGAAACTCAGAAAGCGGATGGCCTTCTCTTCACGTTTCGCCTCGGAGATATCCGAGAGGCTCAACAGGAACCGTGCGGCCTTCCCCTCGAAGGACGGGAGAAGCGAGCAGTTCAGCATGGCCGTCACCGATTCTGTCCCGCAGCTTTTCATGTCCACCTCCCCCTGGAACGACTCGCTGCCCGAGGTCATTGCGTGGACCATGGCCTCCAGAATACCGAGGGAGTTGTCGTGGAAACAGTGCGGGATACTCCGACGGGCCGCCTCTTTGTGGTGAAGCTGGAAAAAGGAGAGGGCGGCGGCGTTGACATCCACCACCCGGAGGGCATCAACCAGAGCTGCAGGGTCTTCCTCGGGAGGGGCCCAGCTGTTTTCGTCTCCTTTTCCGGAGGGCATCACAGCGGAGGCGTCCACCTCAAGCAGTGGGATCGGGGCCTGTTCGAAGAGGCTCCGGTAGCGGCATTCGCTTTTGGTCACCCGCTCCTCGAGCCTGTACCGGAGAGAGATATCCCGAACCACCGCCACCACGCGTTCCGATGTGCCGGAAGAGAGCTTGTTGAGCGCCACCTCCACGGGGAAGGATTCGCCGTTCGCCCCCAGATGCCTGCCGTTGAACAGCGCCGGACCTCCTTCCTTCCGGAGGGGGAGCTCGCCGGCGGGGTCATGCATGATCCGGGAGAGGGAAAGCCCCTCGATACGCCCGTGTTCGTATCCGTATCGCCCTGTGGCCGCCCGGTTCGCCTCCAGAATGCGCATCTCCACGGCATCCACCAGAAAGACGGCATCACCGATGACCTCCACAAGCCGCTCCCGGTGCTGCTCGCTCTCGGCGAGTTCCCGCCTGGTGGATCCGTGTTTGGCGATCTCCTCGTCCAGGCTTCGGTTCAGCTGCAACAGCTCACCGGTGCGCTCCCGGTTCCTGGCCTCCAGTTCCCTTCTCTGCCTGTCCAGATCGCTGTTGGAGACCTGCAGGGAGCCGAGCCGGGCGGAAAGCCTCCTGTTCAGCTCTTCGTTGCTACGGTAGAGCTCGAGATTGTAGAGCATGCTCGCCGCCGAGTTGAGCAACACCCGAAAGAGCGCCAGGGAGATATCCAGGAGCTGCGCCGGATCCTCGCCCAGGACCCCGAGAAAGAGCCCCAGGGTGGTTCCCCGGGCGGCCAGCTCGTAGAGGACCAGCGGCCTGCCTGTCCGCGAGGAGGTGGTGATCACGGGACTCCGCCGTCCGAGGGTCCACGCAAGGGTTCCATCCTCTATGAGGGGTGCCTTTTCCTCCTCGAGCCGCGCTTGCTGTTCGGCAGGCTCCGCGTAGGTGAGTGCAAAGGTAGCCTCACCTTCCTGCACGGTGTAGAACCCCAGACGTTCGAACCGGATGATGGAACCCGCCTTGGCGGCTGTGGCGCCCAGTATCGAGGCCGTATCGCTGCTCTGATCGAGAACCAGGCTCAACGTATCGAGGCCAAGCGCCGTATCGAGAACACGGAACGCCGCGTCCCGTTCCTCGCGGAGCATCTGGACCTCTTCAGTCAGCGTTCGCAGCGAATCGGAAGCACTCATCGAAAACACCTCAAGACTCCTCGTCTAAAAGAAGAGGGAAAAGATCTCTTCTATCTGCCGCCGTCCCTGGGTGACCGCAGGCTCCAGGGATCTCGGGGAGAGACCGGCCCGCTCCCACTCCTCCGGAGGAAGGGAAGGGACATTCAGGGAACCGCTGGTCCCGATCTGGAGCGCAATGGCGAGGGTGTCCGCAGCGGTCACCAGACCGGTCTGCTCCGGAGCGGTGCTCCGCAGCGGACTGTGGTGCCGGCGTACAAGCTCCACAAGGGTATCGGGGATCTTCCACTCGCGCAGCAGAGCCGCACCGACCTGTGCGTGGCTGTACCCGAACCGGTCCAGTTCGATCTCCTGCATCGGCCGGCCGGATCCACGGGCTTCACGGATCACCGACAGCATCTGTTTCGGCGCTCTCCGCAGCAGGACCAGCCGCCCCACATCGTGGAGAAGCCCGCCGACGAACATGCGCTCCCGCTCCGGGATCTTCCGGAACGAGGCCAGAATCCGTGCGAAGACCCCTACGGCGATGGAGTGCCGCCAGAAGGTCTGCATGTCCAGCAGACCGGAGGGGACCTCGCCGAAGGTCCGCACGGCGGCGACCCCCAGGGCCAGGGTTGTCAGCTCCCGGGAACCGATGATGGCCACAGCCCTGGTGATCGACTCGATCCGTTTGCGAAACCCGAAAAAGGAGCTGTTCACGAGCTTGAGCAGCCGTGCGGAGAGGCTGGAATCCTTGCTGACCACATCGGCGATGTGGCTGGCCGAACTCAGCGGAGACTCCAGGACATCCTTGATCTGGAAATAGATGGCGGGATAGGAGACAAGGCGCACCTCCTGCAACACCAGCTCGTTGAGTCCGGGCAGAGCGGCCTCCCCTCCCGTTCCTTCCTCCGCACCCTGCAAAAGGTCGTATTTCCAGGGTTCATCGCTGGAGGAACCGTAGGAACGTTCCAGAAGCGCCAGGCGGTAGAGCTCGCCTATAAAGGGGTTGCGCTTCACGGAATGGGGGAAAAAGGGATCCACCTGCGCACGGAAGGGTTCGAGGTCCGGATGGAAAACACCGTTCTGCTCTTCCACCTGCTCCTCATCGTCGGACTCAAGGGCAATCTCGTTCACACCCCATATCTTCATCGCTTCGATGTGCCGTTGTTCGAGCTGCGCCCCGCACTTCCTGATGAGTCGCCCGTCGGGGGAAAACACATCATCGGCGAGGACACTCCCTGGTTCTACGCTATGGATCGATCTCCATTTTGCCATGCATTCAACCCCAAGGAAGAGTTTGGCAACCCCGCTGCGGGTGCGCCTTGCCTTAGCCATTACCGTCTATTATAATACAGATGATTTTTGGTATTATTCGTCGAGGCAGCAGGCGGCCAGGTTCCGCATGAAGGATCTTGCGTTGACAGTATAGCATTTCCTGTCCCTGCGCAGCCCCAGCCTTGTCGAGAAGTGCCTGCACACGAAAGGAGGGTCTGTCATGCGACTGACTGAGATGTCCCGGACCAGCGGGTGAGCCGCCAAAATAGGTCCGGCGGACCTGCACCATGTTCTGGATCAACTCGTGACACCTGCAAGCGACATCCTTCTCTCCGGGTGGGACCACGGTGAGGATGCGGCCCTCTGGCGGATCACCGACGAACGGACTGGGATCCTCAGTATCGATTTCATCACACCTGTTTCGGATGACCCGGAGACCTACGGGCGGATCGCCGCCGCCAACGCCCTGAGCGATATCTTCGCCATGGGCGGCCGTCCGCTGGTGGCGCTCAGTCTGGCGGCGTTCCCCGTCAACTGCGAGCCCCTGGACACCCTTACCTCTATCCTCAAAGGCATGCAGCAGAAGGTGCTTGAAGCGGGAGCCGTGCTCGCAGGGGGCCACAGTATCGAAGACGAGGAGCCGAAATTCGGCCTGGCGGTCTTCGGCGAGGTGGAGGCATCGGCCGCCTGGAAGGTCTCCGGCGCCCGGGCCGGCGACCGCCTGATTCTGACCCAGTCACTGGGAACGGGGATCATCGCTACGGCATTGAAAGCGGAGATGGCCGAACCACAGGAGGTCGAGCATGCCATGACGCTCATGTCGCGACTCAACAATCTTGCCGGAAAACTGGGCCGACACGACAGGGCGCGGATCAGGGCCTGTACGGACGTAACCGGCTTCGGCCTCGCCGGGCACCTGCTGGATCTGCTCGACGACAGTCTGGACGCCCGGATCGATTCCGGATCCCTGCCGGTCATCCCGGGGACACTGGAAAAGGCCGAGATGGGGCTGATCCCGGCCGGCTGTTTCAACAACCGGGAGCATTACGAACAGCATGTCCATTTTGCGGATACCGTAACGGCATCCGTGCAGGATCTCCTCTTCGACCCCCAGACATCGGGGGGACTGCTTGTGGCGGTGGGGCCCGAACATGCGGATCCCCTTCTTGAGACGGTACGAAACGCCGGTTTCGGCGACGCCGCAATCATCGGAACAGTGGAAGAGGGATCCGGGGCGATCCACGTGGGCTGAACGGAACGCCACAACCCGAAACGCGTGCAGCCCGGTCAACTTTGACCGGGCTGCACGCGTTGTACTGTCTATCAGAGTCCTGAAATCCAGCGAAAACCCTTTACTGTGTTGCCTGCCGCTTCAGCTCCTGGATAACGGCCTCCGTCACTTCGGTACCCCCGTAGAACACCTGCGCCTTGTCGAGGATCACCGTGAACCCGCGTGCCTTGGCGACGGTACGGATGGCCATATCGACATCCTTGAACAGCGGCTCCATCAGAGACTGCTCCTCCTGAGCCGCTTCCTGGCGCTTCTTCTGGTAGATCTGGGCCTTCTGCTGATTGTCGCTTACGGAATCGATGGCCATCTTGGCTTCGCTCTGCTTTTGCTCGCTCATCTGTTTGATCCTCTGCTGGGTTGCCTTGAAATCCGGGTGATTGTAGAGCACCCGCTGTGGATCGATGACACCGATCTTCGTCTCGGCGACAGCGCTCCCGGCATACACCGCTACAAGCATCACCACAAGTACTCCTATGAGTGCCGTGCGGGTCATTCTGTTCATAAAAGAACCTCCTTAATGAATAGTAGTCAGCCCTTCTTCCGGAATTGTATTCTACATGCCGCGGTACGACACGTATAGGGAAAATTACGTGCTTGCGGCTCCATCGTTTGCACTGTTCGGGTGACGGAAACGACCCCGTCGGCGGTTCCCATGCGACACATCAGTCCCGCCCGGGATCCTCCATCATTCGGAGGGCCGACAACGCCGCCGCCTGTTCGGCCGTTTTCCGCGAAGGCCCCTCTCCCCTACCGAGACAGGTGCCGTTCTCCCTGCGGACAGCGACGCTGTAGATCGTTTCGTGGGGTGGGCCGACGGTGGAGATCACCTCATACTGGGGGGTTGTGCCGTTTTCCCTGGCGAGTAGCTCCTGGAGACGGGACTTGGCGTCCAGGGCCACCGGTTTCCCCCATTCCCGGGAGAGCTCCATCAGCTTGTCGATCACCTGCCTCGCCGCCTCGATCCCCCCGTCGACGTAGACAGCCCCGATCAGCGCTTCCCCCGCATCGGCCAGGAGCGAGTCGTTCTCCCCTCCGCCCTGTCTGCGCAATCCCCTGCCGAGACGGATCAGCCTGTTCAGCCCTACGGCGCGGCTCCATCGGGCGAGGCTTGCGGTACAGACAATCTGGGCCCGCTTCTTGGTCAGCTGTCCTTCGTTCCACCCCTGGTGCTGCCGGAAGAGCTCATCGGAGACGCAGAGCTCCAGCACGGCATCCCCCAGGAATTCGAGGCGCTCGTTCCACTCCTGTTCTCCGTACTCGTGGGCGTAGGAGGCGTGTGTCAGGGCACTCCTCAGGAGATCGGGGAAGCGGAAGCGATACCCCAGCCTCTCCTGAAGCTTGCCGAGCTCCTCCTCCCACCATATGCTATCCAGCGGCATGGCGGAACTCTTGATCACTCGGCAAATCGTTCCAGGGCGAGCACGGCATTGTGGCCCCCGAAGCCGAAGCTGTTGACAAGCACCCGGCGGACCTCCATGTCGTGCAGACACCGGGAGGTCACGTTGATGGGACACTCGCTGTCGAGATTCTCCATGTTCAGCGTGGGATGCACAACACCGGTCACGATGCTCTGGATCGAAGCGATCGCCTCCAGCGCTCCGGCCGCACCGAGACAGTGCCCAACCATGGACTTGGTGGAATTGACAAGCAGCCGGTCGGTATGCTCACCGAAGAGCCTCCGGATCGACTGGGCTTCCATGATATCGTTCAGGCGCGTGGACGTGCCGTGGGTATTGATGAGGTCCACCTCGTCCAGGGTCCACCCCGCTTTGCCGACAGCCATCTCCATCGCACGGTAGGCCCCGTCTCCGTTGGGGTCCGGGGCGGTGATATGGTAGGCGTCACAGGTGGATCCATAGCCGCGCACCTCGGCGAGGATGGAGGCGCCGCGCTTTTTGGCATGTTCCATGTCCTCAAGCACCAGGACACCCGATCCTTCTCCGAGGACAAACCCGTCGCGGTCGCGGTCGAAGGGCCTGGAGGCGTGGTCGGGGTCGTCGTTTTTGGTGGAGAGGGCCTTCATCGCCGCGAATCCCGCCGTGGAGATGGGTGTGATGGCCGATTCCGTCCCGCCGGCGAGCACCACATCGGCGTCGCCGCGGCGGATGGTCTCAAAGGCTTCGCCCATGGTATGCGTGGCCGTGGCGCAGGCCGTAACGACACAGATGTTCGGGCCCTTTGCGTTGTGCCTGATCGCCACATAGGCCGCAGGCATGTTGCTGATCATCATGGGGACAAAGAAGGGGCTCACCCTCGACGGGCCGCGCTTGGCGAGGGTTTCGTAGTTCTTGAGGCTTGTCCAGATGCCCCCCTCTCCGCTTCCGATGTAGACTCCAAATTTATGACTCTCCAGATCCTCGATGTCGAGGCCGGCATCCTTCACAGCCATATCCGCCGCCGCAACGGCGAAGTGGATCACAGGGTCGGTGCGCCGGATCTCCTTGCGCTCCATGTAGGACTCAAGGTCGAGATCGGTCACCTCCGCCGCAATCTTTACGGAGAACTCCTCCGTGTCGAAGTGCGTGATCGGCCCTATGCCCGAACGTCCGGCTTCCAGGGCCTCCCAGTATGTATCTTTTCCATGTCCTATGGGGCTGACTACGCCAAGCCCGGTGACGACAACTCTTCTCAAACCGGGTCACTCCTTCATCCTGGTATGGATCGGGCTTTCTGGTCGTGCCTCGCAGAGAGCGCCCGAAAGAGGGGGAGCCAACGGGACTCCCCCTCCTCTATTGCCTTACGCTTCGATACCGAGCTTGCCTTTGACGTACTCCAGGGCTTCACCAACATTGGTAAGCTTCTCGGCATCCTCGTCGGGAATCTCGATGTCGAACTCCTCCTCGATTCCCATGATCAGCTCAACGATATCAAGGGAGTCCGCCCCGAGGTCTTCAACAAAGGAAGCCTCCGGTGCGATCTGACTCTCCTCCACGTCGAGACGATCGGTCACAATCTCTTTCAGCCGGGTCATCACTTCTTCTTTGGTCATCCGTTCCACCCCCTTTTTCTGCTTTCTCTCTTAACACATGGTCAGGCCGCCATCGACGGCCAGTACCTGCCCTGTTATATAGGACGCAGCGTCGGAGGCGAGAAACGCCACACAGGCCGCCACATCCTCCGGTCTGCCCGGCCTGCCTGCGGGAATATGCCGGATATAGGATTCCCGGACCGAATCTCCGAGCTCTGCGGTCATCTCTGTTTCCACAAACCCCGGGGCCACCACGTTGGCGGTGATGTTGCGCGCCCCGTACTCCTTGGCCACGCTCCGCATGAGCCCCACCACGCCGGCCTTGGCGGCGGCGTAGTTGGCCTGCCCGGCGTTGCCGGTCTGGCCGACCACGGAACCGGTGGTGATCACCCGTCCCCATCGTGCTCTGGCCATAGCCTTCACCGCCCGCTGCGTACAGGAGAAGACCGCAGAGAGATTGGTATGCAGCACCTCGTCCCAGTCCCGGCGCTTCATCCGCAGCAGCAGGGTATCCCGGGTGATGCCCGCGTTGTTGACCAGCACGGCCACGGATCCCATGGATTCCCGGATTTCCCCGAAGAGCCGGTCCACACCTTCCGGATCGGCCACATCGGCCTGAAAGGCGCCGCCCTGAACCCCCCGGGCCCGCACCGCCTCAACGACCTCCTCGGCGGGCTGGGCGGAACGATTGTAATTCACCGCCACATCATACCCCGTATCGGCAAGGGCTACGGCGATAGCGCGGCCGATCCCCCGGCTCCCCCCGGTGACCAGGGCAAGCTTGCGTGACTCGGACATTCTATTGACCCCTCCCTAGAAAATCAAGCAGCTGGGCGCACTCCTTTTCACTCCGCAGGGACTTGGTGGTGAGCTCGCGGCTGATCTTTTTCGCCAGCCCGGAGAGAATTCGGCCAGGGCCGAATTCGACAATGGTGTCCACGCCCATCTCCCGCATGGTCGCCACGGAATCCGTCCAGAGAACGGGATTGTCGTTCTGTTCAAGCAGGGCCTTGCGGATCTCCCCGGGCTCGCAGACCGGCCGGGCCGACACATTGGCGACAATCGGCCACCGCGGCGTGTGGAAGGGCACCTCCTCCAGATAGGGTCGGAAGTGCTCGCGCATGGGGCGCATCATCGATGAGTGGAAGGGAGCGCTGACCTTGAGCATCACGGCCCGCTTCGCCCCTTTTTCCTTCGCCGCCGTCGCCAGCCGCCCGACCGCCTCGGCCTCGCCGGAGACAACGGTCTGCGTGGGCGCATTGTAGTTCACGGCTTCACAGACCGCCCCACCTGCCTGTTCCGCCTCGCAGAGCTTCCGGACCGCCGCCGCGTCAAGGCCGATCACGGCGGCCATGGCGCCCTGCCCCAGCGGCACCGTTTCCTGCATGAGCCGGCCCCTCCGGTTGACCAGACGGACAGCGTCTTCCAGAGAGAGCGCCCCCGCCGCCACATGGGCCGTATACTCGCCGAGACTGTGCCCCGCCAGACAGGCCGGCGACGGCTGGAGACCGAACTCCTCCGTCAGAACGCGGTAGAGCGCCACCCCATGGGTCAGGATCGCAGGCTGGGTGAACTCGGTTTTCTGCAGCTCCTCCTCCGGCCCCTCAAAGGCCAGCGTGCTCAACGCAAAACCGAGCGCGTCGTCGGCGGCCCTGAAGGTCTCCCGGGCGACGGTGAAACTCCCGGCGAGCTCCCTGCCCATGCCCACCTCCTGCGCCCCCTGCCCGGGAAAGACAAAGGCGTATCGCATCATCGCTTCCTCCGATTCATTCGGGTTTTCTCTCGCATCGTGTCCCCAGCCGGCCGAAGACCTGGTCGGCCTCGTCAAACATACCACGGATGATCTCCGCGGCGGGCTGGATGGTTTTCACCAACCCGGCGATCTCGCCGGACATCACCGAGCCGTATTGGCTGTCGCCGTCGACAACGGCCTGCCGCAGCCGGCCGGCCCCGAGTTCCTCCAGCTTGTCGAGGGTGTATTCGCCCCGTTCGAGCTCCTCGAACTGCTGGGTCAGCTTGTTCTTGATGCAGCGGACGGGATGTCCCGTGGGGCGTCCGGTCAGTACGGTGCTTCGGTCGCGCGCCTTGATGATCGCCTTCTTGTAGTTGTCGTGGGCGGTGCATTCCCCGGCACAGACAAAACGGGTTCCCACCTGGACACCCTCCGCCCCCAGAGCGAAGGCGGCGGCGATTCCCCGACCGTCGGCGATGCCTCCGGCGGCAATGACCGGCATATCCACCGTATCGACGATCTGGGGGACAAGGCACATGGTGCTCGTCTCGCCGACATGCCCCCCGGCCTCGGACCCCTCGGCAACCACTGCATCGGCGCCCTGTTTGGCCACACGCTTGGCGTGCGCGACGGAGGCGATCACCGGGATCACCACGGTGCCGAGCGGTTTGAGCCGTTCGATCACCTTCCCGGGCGATCCGGCACCGGTGGTCACAATGGGCACCCTGTAGGAGGCCACCAGCTCGAGGGCTTCATCAGCCGTGGGCGACAGGAGCATGATATTCACGCCGAAGGGACGGGAGGTCATGGCCCGCGCCCTTTTGATCTCCTCTTCCAGCAGATCGATCGGCATGTTCGCTGCCGCGATGATTCCGAGACCTCCGCCGTTACTCACCGCCGCCGCCAGGGAGGCATTGGCCACCCAGGCCATGCCTCCCTGAACAATGGGATACTCCGTGCCGAGGAGATCGGTAATCCTGGTTCGCAGAGCCATCATTCCACCTCACAGTTCCAACAGGAATGCCCCGTAGGTCATGCCCGAACCGAAACTCGTCAGCGCCACCCTCTGCCCCTTTGTGATCCGCTCTTCCTCCAGGGCTTCGTGGAGCGCCAGAAAGACCGAAGCCGCCGAGGTATTGCCGTATCGATCGAGATTAACATACATCTTCTGGGGAGAAACCCCGATACGCTTCAACACGGCATCCATGATCCGCAGGTTCGCCTGATGGAAGATCCAGGTATCCACGGATTCGGGTTCCACACCGGAATCGGTGCAGAAGGTGTCGAGGAAGGGCGGCAGGTTGCGGTTGACGAACTTGAACACCTCGTTGCCCTTCATCTTGATCAGGTGCTGCTTGTCCGCCACCGTCTCCACCGTCATGGGGGATGCGCTCATCCCTCCGGGGATGATGATCAGATCGGCCTTGGAACCGTCGGAACGGAGCGCACTGGAGATCATATGCCCCTCGCCGTCCCGCTGCGGCCCCACCACTGCAGCGCCGGCCCCGTCTCCAAAGAGCACGCAGGTGTTCCTGTCTTCCCAGTCCACCAGTCTGGACAGCACCTCGGCGCCGATCACAAGCACATTCTCCCAGAGGCCCGAGGCCACGCCGGCCGTCGCCAGGGCAAGCGAACTGATGGAGCTGGTGCAGCCGGTCTGGATATCGCTGGCGCCCGCTTTGACGGCGCCGATTCTGTCCTGGACCCTGCAGGCTACCGAAGGAAAGATGGTGTCCGGGGTGTTGGTGGCCACCAGCACCATGTCGAGCTCCTCCGGGGCCA
>JAIPGA010000033.1 GCA_021736445.1 Synergistales bacterium
CATCCATGCCGGCGATCTCGATATCTGGGAGGACTGCCCCTTCCGTTTCGCCTGCATGCGGGTGCTCGACCTGGACGATCCCGCCCCCGCCGACCGGCCCGATCCCGCCATGGAGGGCAACCTGCTCCACGCCCTCTGGGAGCGGGTCTGGGAGCGCTACCTGAAAGCGGAGGAGCCGCCGCGTCTGACGGCCCTGGCCGGGGAGCTCTGGGGCGAGACGGTGGCGTCGGTCTATCCGGCGCTGCGGGAGCGTTTCCCCGGCCGGGAGCTGCAGCTGCGCCGCCAGGTGCGCGACCTGGCGGAAGAGCAGCAGGCATGGGAGGATCTTCTTGGCAGCAGGCGGGCCGGGCAGTACCGGGAGTGGCGGGTGCCGCCCCTTGCGGCGGGCGGTCTGCGGCTGGTGGGCCGCTGCGACCGGGTGGAGCGCCTCGACGACGGAAGCCTGCTGATCCTGGACTACAAGCGCGGTTCCACCTCGCGGTACGGCCAGGCCCTCCAGGGGGCCGTCTACGCCCTGGCGCTGCAGGAGGCGGGGTGGCCGGTGGCGGGCTACGCCTATATCTGCCACAGCGACGGCGGGGTGAAGGGCGTCTTCGCCGGCGAGGCCCACAAACTGCTGAAACGGCCCCGGAAGGGCAACACTCCCCTGGAGCAGAAACTGGACTCGGCCAGGGAGAAACTGGAGGAGATGGCCGCGGACCTCAGGGCAGGCCGCTACAGCCTGAACCGGAAGTCCGACAGCTGCGCTGCCTGCGGCTTCAGGGCGCTCTGTCGCCGCGACGAAGCGCCGGAGGAGGGTGCATCATGACCGACACCATGGAATCGCTCTTTCTGAAGGATGCCCGTCCGGCCCAGCTCCGGGCGGTGACCGCCGACGAGCCCCTGATCGTCACCGAGGCCGGGGCGGGCACCGGCAAGACCAGGACGCTGGCCTGGCGCTACAGCTGGCTGGTGGCCGCGGGGAAGGCCGTGCCGCAGGAGATCGTGACGCTCACCTTCACCGAGAAGGCCGCTGCCGAGATGGAATCCCGTATCGGCGACACCCTCTCCGCGTGGCGGCAGACCGCAGCAGAAGCGGGGCTGGACGATGTGGCGGAACGGATCGGCAGCGCCCGCGGCCGGCTGCAGGACAGCTTTCTGGGCACCATCCACTCCTTCGGCCTGGAGCTGCTGCGGCGCTCCGCCGTGGAGCTGGGGATCGATCCCCGGTCGCGGCCGCCCACCGCCGGGGAGGAGCGGCTCTTCCGGGGGATGGCCGAGGAGGCGCTGCTGGCCCGCTCCGCCGGGGGACTGCGCTTCTTCCTCTCCGGCGGGGAGCGGGAGGCCCTGGACGACCTGCTCGGGGGGGAGACCCTCCGCCCTCTCCTGGAACGGTACAAGGCGGAGCAGCTCGCCGAAATGGCTGCGGATGCCGTCTCCCTCTACGGGAGCGACGGCCTGACGCCCGACGATCTCCCCGCCGACGGCGGGGCTCTGGCGCGGTGGGAGGATGGGGCCCTCCAGGGGATCCTGGAGACCGAGCGGCCCTTTTTGAAAAATCTGATGTTCCTCTGGACCCTGGCCTTCCTTCCCTTTGCGGAGGAGCAGATCGCGTCGTCCCGCCAGACCAATGGCACCACGGAGGCGCTGACGGAGCTGGCCGAACGCTGGAAGGGCGAAACCGACGGCCAGGGGGAGAGGCCCTTCGCGTTCTTCGAGGATCTGGTGGCCTGTCTGAAGCGGTGCAGCGGGCAGGCGGCGGTCTGGAAGCGCCTCGCGAAGCAGTTCGAGGAGCTGGAGCTGTACAGAACCCCCAAAGCCTACCGCGACTACGTGGCCGGGAAGGACGCCTGGCGGCTGGGGCTGGTCCGGCTGGCCCGGGAGGGCGGCGACGGGGAGACGCGGCCCGCCCGCCTGGCGCTGACGCGGCTGACGGCGCTCCTCTGGCGCGCCTGGGAGGGGTTCAAGGCCGCCCGGGGGATCGTGGAGTTCGACGACATGATCGCCCGGGCACTGCAGGCTTTGCGGGGCGGCGGGACGCCCCGGGGGATCCGGTACGTCCTGGTGGATGAGTTTCAGGACACCGATGTGCTGCAGCAGCGCTTTGTGGAGGAGCTGGTCCGGGCCAGCGGGGCGGCGCTCTTCGTGGTGGGCGATCCCAAGCAGTCCATCTACCGCTTCCGCCACGCCGACGTCAGTGCCTTTGACAGCTACGTGGAGAGCGCCGAAAAGCGCCGCGACGCCGCCGTCATCGCTCTCAACGAGAGTTTCCGGAGCACCCCCCGGGTGCTGGGGGAGATCAACGACATCTTCGGCCTCATCTGGGAGGAAGGCCTGGGGCGGGATCTCGACCTCCCCTACGAGCCGCTGGTGCCCCCGGGGATGAGCGAGGTCGATTTCCTGGAGGGCCGGTTCTACGCCGAGCCGCCGGATCTGACGCGGGAGCCCCCGCCGCTGGTGCGGATCCTGGAGATTGACGACGACGGGGGCGCCGGGGCTGCCGAAGCGGCGCGGGAACGGCTGGCCCGCCGGCTGGGCAGGCATCTGGAGATGGCCCGCCGCAACGGCTACAGCTGGAAGGATATGGCCGTGCTGGTGCCCACCCGCACCTACTACGATCCCTTGGAGACGGTGCTCCAGCGGGAGATGGGGCTGCCTGTGGCCTTTTCGGCCAATGTCGGCTACTTCCGGCGCGAGGAGGTGGCCGACGTGGCGGCGCTCCTCCAGGCCCTGGCCGACAGAGGGGACAGCCGCGCCCTGGGCGCCGCGCTGTCGTCGATCTTCTCGCCCCTCCCCCTCCCCGAGACCAGGACACTCCTGCGGGCCCGGGCCGAGGCGGGAGAGGACGGCGATCCCCCCACACTGTGGAACCTGCTCCGTGCCGGCCATCCCGATACGGCCGCCTGGCTGGATGGCCTGGAGCGGAAGGCCCATCTGGAGGGGGCCGCCGCCGTGGTCGCCGGGCTGCTCGACGACGGCACGCCGCTGCTGCATCTCGCCCCGGGGGCGCGGCGGCGGGCCGCGGCCAACCTCCGGCTCTGCGTGGACCAGCTGCGGGAGTTCGAGCGCAGCGTCTCGCCCTCCCTGCAGGATGCGGCGGACTACATGGCCCGCCAGGTGGGGACCAGAGGGAGCCGCGCCGAGGAGGCCGAGAGCCTGGGCGGCGACGAGGACGCCGTGAAGGTGATGACCATCCACGCCGCCAAGGGGCTGGAGTACCCCGTGGTCTGTCTCTTCGGTCTGGAGCAGAGCAAAGGGGGCGGCAACAGCGGGGCCCCGGAGGTCTCCCGCCGCTTCGGTCCCCTCCCGTCGAAGCTCCCGGGGTTCGCCGGAGGGAAGGAGCCCCCAGACCTCAACAGGCTGGAGAAGGCTCTGGAGCAGACCGCCGAGCTGGAGGAGCAGCAGCGCCTCTTCTACGTGGCCTGCACCAGGGCGAAGGAGCACCTTGTCCTGGCGGGGACGGCGAAGGAGAACAAGGACGGTGAGTGCAAAGCCCAGCAGGGGAGCTATCTGGAGATGCTGCTGCCCTGGTTCGAGCAGACGGATTGGGAGCTCGACGACCTGGTGATGCGGGGCCCTGACGCGCCCGAGGGGATGCCCCCCGCCGCGGAGGCCGGGCCGGCGGCGGAGCCCCGGGCGCCGGAGGTGGCCGCCGCGCCGGTGGCCTCGCCGCTGGAGTGGATCAGCGCCACCGCCTTCGCCCTCTTCCGGTTCTGCCCCCTGGCCTACCGGCTGCGCTACCGCCGGCACCTCACCCTGGACTGGGAGTGGCCCGACACGGTGATGCGCGAGCCCGGCGGCGCCCGGCTGGGTGATCTGGTGCACCTGCTGCTCTCCCGGCGGCTGGGGGAGTACGCCGGATCGGTGTGGGACTACAGCGCGGAGAGCATCGAGAGGCTCTTCGGGAGGCCCGATCTGGCCGACCGGCTGCCCGAGGAGTACCGCCCCATCTGGCGCGGCGAGGCCGCCACCATCCGGGAGTGGCTGCACAGCCTGGCGGCCTCGGATCTGGGCCGGAGGCTGCGTGCGGCCGGGCCGCAGCGGCTGCGCCGGGAGATGCCCTTCCGCATCCCGCTGGAGGGAGCGCCCCGGATGGAGGGCTACATGGATCTCTTCTGGCGCGACGAGGCGGGGGCCCACGTGCTCGACTTCAAGACCGCCTCCCCCGGCGGCCCCGCCCAGAGCCTGCTCAACCGGGAGCAGCTGCGCTTCTACGCCTTCGCCGCACAGATCGGCGGCGAGCGGGAGCCCGGGGAGAGCGGCGGCAGCGACGCGGCGGAGGCGGCGCTCTGCTTCCTCCGCTCAGGCGGGCTGGAGGCCCTGGACCTCCCCGGTGCGCTGGAGGGGATGCCGGAGCTCCTGCGGGAGGTGGGGCTCGCCGCCGCCCAGGGTCCCTTCGAGCCGAACCGGGAGCACTGCGCCATCTGCCCCTGGCGGCGGATCTGCCCCGCGGTGGAGTGAGGCCCGCCGTGGCTGCGGATCTCTCCGTGCGCGGGGCCGGCGCCGCCTGCCGCCCCTCTGGCGCGGTGTCCCGCGTGCCCTGACCCCGCCGCCGGGAGAGGAACGCCACAGCCCGCCGGTGGATCCGGCGGAAGGCCGCAGCCGGTCCGGAGTGGAGATCCCCTTTCCGGACCGGCCGCCTCTTGCCAATCCCCTTCCGTGGTCATATTATACAGCTAAAGCGAAAGGGGCTGTGGGACAACGCGGCGGCCAGCCCCGCGTTGGACCGACGAAGAAAGGGAAAGGGGTGGAGCGGGATGGATCGATGGGTGCATTGCTGGGTCGCGATTGCGGTGGTCTGCTGTCTCTGGATGGCGGGCACCGGTCTGCCGGGCTGTGGGGGAGGCGTGTCGACTGCGGAGGGGGCCACATCCGGCGGGGCAATCCTCCAGCCCCCCGGCGACCGGCCGCCGTCGGCGACGCCGACACCGACGCCTGCGCCCACGGCTACACCAACTCCAGCGCCTACGGCGACGCCAGTACCTGTCCCCACCGCGACGCCAGTGCCAACCGCAACACCGACGCCGACCCCGGTACCTACGCCGACACCGACGGCTGTTCCCACCGCAACGCCAATACCAACGGCTACCCCGACACCGGTACCTACCGCAACGCCGACACCGGTGCCCACACCTACCCCCGTACCGCCAACCCCGACGCCTGCTCCTGTCCCCACAGCTACCCCTGTGCCGACGCCAACCCCGGTACCAACCGCGACGCCAGTACCTGTCCCCACCGCGACACAGGTACCCACGCCGACACCGACACCTGCGCCTACGCCGACGCCGGTCCCGACGCCCACGGCAACGCCGACACCCAGTCAGGCCGATCTCCTGAGGGCCCAGCGGAAGCGCGAGGCCAGGCAGGAGGCGGCCAAGGGCGATGTCTGCATCGAGGAGGGTGACGCCGAAGGCGCGCGGCAGCACTATCTGGCCAGTCTGGAGCGCTTTCCCAGTGCGGACGTGCGAGAGAAACTGGGGCGCATCGACGAGCTGATCCGCCAGGTCCGCGAAGCGGCCTGGGAGGCCCACCGCCTGCAGACCATGCCGCCTCTGGAGCGGGCCCGCCACTACTGGGAGGAAGGCAACGGCGTCTACCGGCAGAAGCGCTTCGCCGAGGCGCTGGCGTTCTACCGCAAGGCCCTGGAGACCGCGCCGGAGCTGCCGCAGAGGTACCGCGACTTCGCCGCCAAGGTGGAGCGCAGGGTCCGTGCCGAGGAGCACTCCCGCCGGGCGCGCCAACTGGAACAGAGCGGCCGTCACGCCGAGGCGCTCGCGGCCTACCGGCAGGCCCTGGCGGTCTACCCCGACCTCCCCGGCGACACGGCAGACCGGATCAGCCGTCTGGAGACACTGATGCAGAAGGTGTACCAGACCATCCCCGAGGCGCAGCAGAAGGTTGTGCCGACGACATCTGCACCGACGGCCACAGCGGCACCGACACCCGCGGCGGTTCCCACGCCGGCCACAGCGATGCCGACACCGACGACACCACCGAGTCCCACGCCGACAGCGCAGCCGCCGGCCCCCACACCTATGGACGCCACGCCCGCCCGGATGCCCGAGCCGCAGGAGACGCCCGCAGCCGTGGAGCCCCAGGGCCGGCGGGTTGTCTACGGCGATCTCTCCCTGGTTGTCCCCGAGGGCTGGCTGACGGAGCGCAGCGTCCTGGGCGGCGAGGCGACCCTGATGGTCCGCACCGCAGAGCGGCATGCCGGACAGCCCGCCGCGGCGCTCTTTCTCACCACGCTGGCCGAAAAGAGCGAGGCCTACCGGAACTTCCGCGCCGGGAAGGCCACCCAGGCGCTGGATGACCGCCGCGAGGGCACCCTCTCCATCGCCGGGCACCAGGCGGACTGTGTGGCGGGGTACCGCCCCGGGAGCCGCTTCTACATCCTCAACGCCCTCCTCCCGCCGGGCAGCGCCGGCGACGGCAGGGCCTGCTACACAGGCTTCGGCACCGCCGACAGACCGGCCTACGGCCCGATCCTGCGGGGCATCCTGCAGTCTATCCGCGCCGCCGGTCAGCCCTGACAGGCGACCGACCGCACCGCTTCCGCCGGAAGCGTTGACCGGAAGCGCAGCCGATAGAGGGACACAGCGCAGAGCCGGGGGCGACGCCCCCGGCTCTGTAACGTTCGTCACAGACCGGTGTTTTAGCTGAGGGTCCTGGGCTTCGTCAGGCGCGGTTCCGGGGTGTATTCCACCGGCGAGCTGCGGCGCACCGGCTGGGGGAAGGCGGCACAGTCTGTGCCCATCTGCTCCATTTGTGACGACCCTGCCGAACTGCCTGCAACAGACCATCCCCCTCCTACTGTGGTACCCAATGAAGCGCTCCTTCAGCTGAGAAAGGGGTTGCGTCATCACTGTTCCACTGCCGGGGGAGTGGTTTTTTTCCTCAAAGCCGTGGTATAATGCGAGCAACCAAAATCTGATCAGACCTTGGTCTTACCAGAGGCCGCTTCTCACCTTAGCGCTCACGTCCTTTTCATCCAATGCAACCGGGAGTCGACGCTTCCCATTCTCCGCCGCGGCGCCGATGCCCTGTCACAGTGCAGGACCTGCCGTCACAAGCCTGGTAATTCTACCGGAAAATAAAATCAAGCACAGTAAATTGCATATCTTGCTTCTCTTTTGCCAAAGGAGGTGGGGCTATATTCAGGATTATTCTGGAGGCGTTCCATGCGCTCGGTGTCGAGGGGAACATGCGGGAGATTGAAAATTCTTGTAGAGAAGTAGGGAGGTTTGTTTCATGTCAAAGAACGTGCTGAGATTTCTGGGTATTGGCGTATCGGTTCTGGTGATTGCTCTGTTTTTGGGTGCCTGTCTGCCGATGGATGCCGAGGCTGCGCAATCCGGTGAGAAAACGTGGCGCTGGCAGCCCTCAACCTGGCAACCGAGCGGTGTGGTCTGGGAACGGCTGAATTACGTTGCTGACTACATCACAGAGGCTTCCGGCGGAAGGATCAAGGTTACCCCGACAGCTCCGGGGATGATATGTGCCGTGCAGGAGCAGCTTGATTCGGTGGCAAGGGGATCAACGCCCGCAATGGCGATCTATCCCGATTACTTCTCCGGGAAGATGCCCCTGCTGTCGCTGGTGGTCAACCCGCTCTTCCTGCTGGAGGATACATGGGAGCTGCGCCAGTATGTGGAGAAACAGAATGATGGCAGGATACTGGAACTGTTCCGCAAAGAAATGGCCGATTATGGTGATATCCACGTTGTGGGCCCGATGTACTATGTCCTCGATATGATCGCCAATTCCACTGAGCCGATCAAAGGCATTGATGATATCAAGGGGATGAAATTCCGTTGCGGCGATGTCGCCGTGGCGAACGGCCTTGGGGCCCTGGGCGCTGCCGTCACCTGGTCTCCCGGCGAAGAGATCTACACGAACCTCTCGACAGGCGTCATCGACGCCTGCACCTACAGCGGCCCGGCAGACGGTATCGCCATGGGCTTCCACGAGGTGGCCCCCTACTGGCTCCGCAAGCCGTTGATGGGCGCTGTCAACGTGGATTACTTCATTGTCAATGGGGATGTGTGGAGAGAGCTTCCCGATGACCTGAAGGCTGTCGTCGAGGCAGCTGTCGCAGCCGGAAACGCCTATGCGCAGTACGAAGGAAAAGCCCAGAACAGCCAGGCATGGGCGAAGGCGGAAGAAGAGCACGGGGTCAAGATCAACGAATGGTCCCAGGAAGACGTGCTGAAGTGGAAAGAGACGGTCGCATCCTTCCTGCCCGAGTATGCGAAGGATGAGCCGAGCACCGAGGCCACAGAGATCGTCGAAGAATTCATCAAGGAATGGAAGCCCGCGTTGGCCGGGCAGATGTTCGAAAACTAGGACGAGAGAAGGGACACTCCGTGGCGATCCTGCCCACAGGGTGTCCCGAACACGCCTCACGGTTGCGGAATTCTGCGACAGAGAGGTTTCCTTTTGACGATAACCCTGGGGACATCTCCGCCGGAGGTGTCCCCTCCTCAAGGAGGGACATCTGGTGCGAGGTCTTTTCAAATGGATTGACATTATCAATGAAAAAATCGGCAAGATCTTCAGTCTTTTGATTTTGGCGATGATTGCCATGCTGTGCTACGAGGTCATTATGAGATACATGTTTGACTCGCCCACTATCTGGGTCCATGAGATTTCGGCACATATATTTGGGATGTACGCCGTCCTCGGCGGTGGGTTTGTGCTCTTGCATCGAGATCACATCAAGTCGGATGTCTTATACGCACAATTTTCTCCACGTGTTCAGGCCATTTTCGACGTTATTACGTTTCCGTTTTTCTTTATTTTAATGGGTATCATATTTGTCGAAGGGTTCAAGATGGCCGCAACATCGATCAGCGTGGGGGAAACAACCGTCTCGTTCCTTCGCTCTCCGGTCTATCCCGTAAAAACATGTATACCGATTGCTGCCTTTCTGATGATCATGCAGGGGATACCCCAGTTTGGTCGAAGCCTCAAACGAGCTCTTCACGGGGAGGCCTGAAGGATGGAACTGACTGCACCCGTATATCTTGTCATGCTGCTTGTCATGCTGTTCGCCGGACTGTTCCTTGGCTTCCCTATGGCCTTCACGCTTGGGAGCAGTGCCGTGGTCGCCGGGTTCATCTATGCCGGATTCGATATACTTTCGTTTGTTCCAAGCCAGGTCTACCATGGAATGCTATCCATAAGCCTGATAGCATTGCCAATGTTTATATTTATTGCATGTATATTTGAAAAATCTGGCATAGCAGAAGACATGTTCGAGTGTATCCGGCAGTGGATGGCCGGCGTACACGGCTCTCTGGCGATGGCTTCCGTGGTGGCCTGCACGCTGATCGCCGCCTTTTCAGGTGTATCAACGGCGGGAGTGGTCACCATGGGCATCATTGCTCTGCCTCTCATGCTGCGGCTTGGCTACGACAAGAAGATCGGCACCGGGGCGATTATGGCCGGCGGGGTCCTGGCGATTCTCATTCCCCCGAGCGTCTCCTTTATCGTCTATGGGATGCTGGCGAGGGTATCGATCGGGAAGCTCTTCGCCGGCGGACTGATTCCCGGACTGTTGCTCACAATTAGTTATATGGTTTATATAAATATCAGAACACGTCTCAATCCGGAGCTAGGTCCTCCCATTCCTCAGGAGGAGAGGTTGACCCTGCGGCAGAAACTGTCGCTCACGAAGGGGCTGGTTGCGCCCTTTCTCCTGATTATCTCCATTCTGGGTACCATCCTTATCGGTGCCGCTTCACCATCGGAGGCAGCGGCGATCGGTGCCGCCGTGGCGATACTCTGTGTCGCATTCCGGAGGCAGCTTACATGGGCTCTGCTCCAGGAAACCTGTTACAGGACGTTCCGTATCGCCTGCATGGTCATGTGGATCATCTTCGGCGCCAAGATGTTTGCGACCATCTTTGTCACGGTAGGGGCAGCCCAGCTGATCACGGATCTGTTTATCAACCTCACCGTTCCGCCTCTTGTGATGGTCCTGTTAATGCAGTTGACGTACATCATACTGGGGTGCATAACCGAGGAGATCACCATGATGTCTTTAACCATACCGATCTACGCCCCCATTCTTGCTACGATGGGTTTCGATCCCGTATGGTTCGGCGTGCTCTTCATGGTAAATATGCAGATCGGTTATCTGACGCCTCCCTTTGGGTACTGTCTGTTTTACATGAAGGGCGTGGCGCCGCCGGAGGTGCGGACCGCCGATCTCTACCGGGCCGTCTGGCCGTTTATCCTTATCCAGCTTGCTGTCCTGATATTGCTGATGCTGTTCCCCCAGATTGTTCTCTGGCTTCCCAATGAGGTCTTTGGACTGAGATAAGGGGCGTTCAGGGGTCTGCGGTGTCCGGCAGGCGAGCCGCCACACCCTGAAGCCCCTGCCGGAACGCTGTCTTTATACTGCGGCGCGAAGGGTGTAGGATACCGGGAAATGTCTTATATATGGAGAGGTTTGAATTGGGGAAAAGGAATGAACTGGTAAAGGAGATGCTCAGCAAGATCAAAACCGGGGAGCTCGTGGAAAACGGCAAATTGCCTTCGGAGAGAACCCTGGCGCAAACCCTTGGTGTCAGCCGCATCCTCCTTCGTGAAGCCATCGTTGCCCTGGAGACCCTGGGAGCGGTGGAAAGCAAGGAACGTCTGGGCATCTTCGTGAGGGGGCCCAATATCCAGGGCGTTACGGAATCCCTGCAGATCATGCCCTACTGGTCAGACCAGTTTGTGCCGCAGTACATAGAGGCTCGAATCATTATCGATGTCCAGGCCTGTGAAATGGCGGCAAAACGGCGAACCGGGGAGCAGCTGGAGAGACTGCGCGCCTGTTTCAATGACCTTTCCAGGACAAGACTGGATGATAGTAGAAGCGTGCGAATGTCCGCACACCACGAGTACATCTTTCATAGCCTCATCATCGAAGCTGCGCATAACGATATCCTGAGCAGGATCTATGAAGGCTTGAGCTCCCTCATGGAAAAAAACAACGAGATGTTGCACGAGAGCCTTACACGGAGTGCCGATTGGGGGAAGCGGGTGATCGAGCACCACAGGAATATTCTTGGTGCAATCGAAGAACAGGATCCGGAAAGAGCCGCCGAATGGATGAAGACGCACCTCCTGGAGACCAAAAAGGGCTATCAGGATATCATCGATAAACAGAAGGAGACGGTGGGGTACTGACCCGCCATGGCTGATCTCCGGATTCCCCATGACCTTTGCGTCATGAAAGGCCTGGAATGACCGCCGTGGGTTCCCCTTCCTGTACGCCGGGAGTGGGGTGGACGGAGCGGGACATTGAAAGGTCTGCCTGCATTGGGGAAGTGGGGATATCGGTTGCCTGGAGGGAGTGCCTGGCTCTGTCGGGCGGGAGAAGGCGTCCCGGTCTGTACGCGCTTCTTTGTAGAGGGCCGTGCCCCTCTCTTCCCCGGTTTGGAGAGGGGGAAGCCCGCCCCGTCTGGATACGCGCCGAAGGTGCCCTGTTGTCCGCTTCGGAAGCTGGGAGGGCGTCGGCTTTCTGACCGAGCCGCGGGTTGTGGTACAATAAAAAAGGTCTTTTTTGTTGCTTCTGGTCAGACCTTGGTAAGTCCAGATTTCTCGAGATCTGTGGAACCTGTTTTGCTGGTGCGGCTGACCCTCAGGTCTGTCTCTTTTCCGGGAGGTGTTTGGAGCATGGGCACAAATCTGCGACATGTCATTGTTACAGGTGCGGGAAGTGGGATCGGGAAAGCCATAGCCACGGCGCTGTCCAGGGGATGTGCCGTGACGGCTGTCTCTCTTACAAGGGAGAGTGCGTCGGCACTCTCCCTGGAGGCCGAACAGAAGGGGAGCCCGGTGGACGCGCTCTGCGGCGACCTCTCCACGAGAGAGGGTGTCGCCTCGATGGTGGGAACGGCCCGTGAACGGAGCGGCCCTGTGGATGTGGTGGTCAATAATCTTGGGATCTACCCGAGCGGTCCCTTTCTTTCGATCAGCGACGATGAGTGGGACCGGGTGATGGATGTCTGCCTCAAGTCCTGCTTCTGGATGTGTCAGGAGACGTTGCCCGACATGATCGAAAAGAAGCGGGGCTGGATCGTCAATATCTCCTCCATAGACGGGAAAACCCCCGGGACCGAGAACGCGGTGTACTCGGCGGCCAAGGCGGCGATGATCAGCCTCACGCGGTCGCTGGCTGCGGAGATGGCTCCCTATGCCATCAATGTGAACGCCATCGCTCCCGGATGGGTGGCGACGCCCAAGATCCTTGAGGGGGATCGGTGGAAAGAGGGGGCCAGAAGGATCCCCTTCGGGAGGTTGGCCGAACCGGCGGAGATTGCCGACGCCGTGGAATTCCTTGTCTCCGAAAAGGCCAGGTATATCACCGGCGAGACGTTGAATGTCAACGGCGGATTGCTGATGGATTGATAAAACGCTCTGTGTTGAGGTATTGGCTGTTCTGCGAAAGGAGGAGCTCATGCAGGAAGGGCTCATTTTCAACATTGCCCGATACGCTATCCACGATGGCCCGGGAATCCGAACCACCGTTTTTTTCAAGGGATGCCCAGGCAGATGCCTCTGGTGCAGCAATCCGGAGTCGCAGACGCCTGCTCCCGAGTACATTGTGAAAGATGGAAAAACAGAGCGGATAGGCAGGTGGGTCGCTCCGGAGGCGCTTCTCGAAGAGGTGATGCGGGACTACCCCTTCTGGAGGCGTTCGGGAGGCGGGGTCACCCTTTCGGGGGGCGAGCCGCTCGCCCAGCCTCAGTTTGCACAAGAGTTTCTTGCGTTGTGCAAAGTCAGAAATGTCCATACAGCCATTGAGACGTGTCTTTTCTGCGGGTCGAAGCTGCTTGACGATGTGGTGCAGTATGTAGATTACGTGCAATTTGACATGAAGGAGATGGACCCTGCGCGGCACAAAGAGCTGACCGGGCTGGACAATGACATCATCCTTGAAAATGCCGCCAGGTTGCTTGCAGGCGACAAGGCTTTGCTGGTGCGGCTGCCCTACATTCCCGGGTGTAATGACAGCGAGGACAATCTCCGGGCGCTCGGACGTTTTCTCGAGAGCCGCCGTCCGGGCGTGCAGCTGGAATTGCTTCCCTACCACCGCATGGGGGTTGGGCGCTACGAGGGACTGGGGATGACCTATCTGCTGCCGGATACAAAGCCGCCTACCAAGGAAGACGTGGCGGATGCCGCGGATATTCTTTCGGAATATTCCGTGAACGTTTTTACGGAAGGAGATGAGTAGACGTGCGAGAGTCCTGTAAGGAGATCTATCCGGAGACGGTTGAGCGCATACACCGGATGAGAAGCCGGATGATACTGGATAATGTCCCCGAGCTATTGCCCGAGCGGGCTCTGCTGGTGACCGAAGCCTACGAGGAGAACCCGGCCCAGCCGGCCCTTCTGCAGAGAGCCTATGCGTTGCAGAAGGTGCTTTCGCGGATGACGCTGTACATCGACCCCGACGAGGTCTTTGTGGGGCATCCCTCGCCGCAGCCCCGCTCGCCCATTGTCTGTCCGGAACTTGGGGCGCGGTGGGTGATGGCCGAGCTGGACAGTGTGGCCCACCGCGACGGCGACCCCATCGGCCTTTCCGACGAAAACAAGGAGAGCCTGCGGGAATGCCTTTCCAAGTGGCAGGAGAGCTCTCTGGACGCGGTGGTAGGCGGGCATATCTCCCCGGAAACCCAGGCAGCCCTCGACCACGGGGCGATCACCATAGGCGGTGCTGGGACGGCGCTTGGCAACATCTCCATACAGTACCGGAAGGTGATCACAAAGGGGCTTCGCGGCATCATCGAGGATATCGAGGAGAAGCAGGATACCTTTGTTCCCGAAGGTGTCGAGGATATCAAGAAGCAGACATTCTGGGAGGCGGCCAGAATCTCCTGCGAGGCCGTCATCGACTTTGCCCACCGCTATGCCGATCTCGCAACCTCGCAAGCCAGGGAGACAGATGACCCGGGGCGCAGGAGAGAGCTTGCGGAGATCGCCGAAAACCTCCGGAGGGTGCCGGAACATCCCGCCGAAGGCTTCAAGGAGGCCCTCCAGTCGGTATGGCTCGTCTATACGGTGCTCCACATCGAGTCGGACCCCCACGCCATTCTCCTGGGGCGGTTTGACCAGTACATGTATCCCTACTACGAAAAGGATCTCCGGGAGGGACGCCTCACGGAAGAGGAGGCGCTGTACTGGCTTTCTTCGCTCTGGGTGAAGTGCACCGCCATCATCAAGCTCATGGATTCCGTCACCACCCGCACCTTCGCCGGCTTCCCGCTTTTCCAGAACGTGACTGTGGGGGGGCAGAATGAGCGGGGGGAGGACGCCACGAACGAGCTGTCCAAACTGATGCTCGGCGCGGCGTCCGTCGCCAGGGTGTCGCAGCCCTCCATCGGGTTCCGGTACCACAACAAGGTTGATCCGGATATGATGCAGAAGGTCTGCGAAACCATCCGCGAGGGCCTGGGATACCCGGCCATCATGAACGATAACAGCATCGTGCCCAAGCACCTGATACGCGGCGCCACCCTGGAGGAGGCCCGCAACTACTGCACCAACTGTGTGGAGACCGATATCGAGGGCATGACCGACTCCAGGGCCCATTCGGGCTATGTCAGCTTCCCGAAGTGCTTCCTTCTGGCGCTCGACAACGGGGTTGACCTGGAACGGGGGAGCCGGATCGGCCCCGAAACGGGGAAGCTCGAGGAATTCTCCACCTTTGAGGAGCTCATGGAAGCCTTTGAACAGCAGGTCGCCTATTCCGTCCAGCTCATCGTCGATACCTACAACTATATCGACGGCGCCCACGCCATCTACGCTCCGGAGCCGTTCATGTCCAGTGTTCTCGATGACTGCATCGAAACGGGCCTGACCCGCCAGGAAGGTGGCGCCAGATACAACTTCTCGGGCATCTTCGGCGCCGGTCTGGCCTCCGCCGCAGACGCCATGGCGGCGGTCCGGCAGCTCTGCTTCGAGGAGCGGTCGGTGACACCCCGGGAGCTGCTGGAGGCCCTGAGAAATGATTTCGACGGCTACGACGGGGTTCTCGAACTGTGCGGGAAGGCGCCGAAGTTCGGGAACGACGATGACGGCGTGGATTTCATCGCGCGTGACATCGCGCATGTCTTCTGCCGGGAGGTGACGCGGCACAGGGGGATGCGGGGCGGGTACTTCATCCCGGAGCTGCATTCCGTCTCCGCCCACGTCTATTTCGGGGAGGTGACCGGGGCCACCCCCGACGGCAGGCGGAAGGGGTTCGCCTTCTCGGACGGAGCCTCGCCGGTGCAGGGGCGGGACAGGTTGGGACCGACCGCTGCGGCGAGATCGCTGACCAAGATTGATCATGCCGAGGTTCTGCAGGGAGTGCTCTACAATCAGAAGTTTTCGCCCAGTCTGCTGAAGGGTTCGGGGGCATTGGGGCGTTTTGCAGACTATATCCGCACCTTCTGCGATCTGGGGGGCCATCATATTCAGTTCAACGTCATTTCATCGGAGGAGCTGCGCAAGGCCCGGGAAAACCCCTCGGCCTACCGCGGGCTGATCGTGCGGGTTGCCGGCTACAGCGCCTATTTCACTGACCTGAACCGGAATACCCAGGACGAGATCATAGCCCGTACCGAGTACGAAGAAATCTGTTAGGAATGTGGAGGTGTTACCTATGAGTGTGCCCCAGCCAACAACCCATGGAACCAGCCGTGCGGATCGGCTGAAGGAGAGGGTTTTTTCGACCTATCCGGAGATCGACCTGGAAAACGCCAGGATACTGACCGAAAGCTTCATGGAGACCGAAGGCGAACCCCTGGTTATCAGGAAGGCCAAGGCGTTCAGGAGGCAGTGCAGCGAAAAGACGGTCAGGATATGGGACGATGAGCTCATCGTCGGTAATGCAGGGAGCAAGCTCCGCGGCGGCATCCTCTCGGCGGATGTCTGCTGGTCCGTGCTCGACAATGAGCTGGACACGATCAACACGCGCCCCTACGACAAGTTCAACCTTCGTTCCGAGGACAGAAAGATGTTCGAGGAGGTCATCCGGCCATTCTGGAAAGGGCGGTCCAACTACGAGGAATGGCTGGCGCGGATCCCCTCCGATGTGGCCGCCCTTCGGGACAGCGGCGCCCTCTATATCGACAAGAAGGCCGTGCGCGGCTGGGGAGAGGTGACCGCCGGCTACGAGTGGTTTATCAACAACGGCGTCGAGGGGGTCGTCGAGAAGATCCGGGAGCGCAGGGAACGGCTTGACGCGACCCGTCCCGGTGAGTACGAACAGGAGATCTATCTTGACTCGCTGCTTATCGTGGCAGAGGGCATGGTGATCCTCAGCGAACGGTACGCCGCCGAAGCGGAACGGCAAATGCAGAACGAAACCGATGCAACGCGGAAGGAGGAGCTCCGCGACATCGCAAGGATCTGCCGGCAGGTTCCGGGCAAACCCGCCCGCAGCTTCCGGGAGGCCCTGCAGTCCTTCTACTTCTACCAGATCTTCATCTTCATGGAGCAGAACGCCGCGGCCTACAACCCCGGGAGATTCGACCAGTACATGTATCCCTTCTACCAAAAGGACATCGAAGAAGGGCGTCTTTCACCGGAAGAAGCCCAGGAGCTCCTGAACTGCCTCTGGGTGAAGTTCTCCGAGCAGTGCCTCTTCCAGGATGCGAAATCGGCCGAGTATTCCTCAGGCTATCCCATGTTCCAGAACCTCTGCGCCGGCGGTATCGATACAAAAGGCCGGGATGCGGTGAACGACCTCTCCTACATGATCCTCCAGGCGACCATGGATATGCAGCTGTACCAGCCGTCGCTCTCTGTCAGGTACAACATGGCCAAAAACCCGAACCAGTTCCTCCGGAAGATCGTGGACCTCATCAGCCTTGGGACAGGGTTTCCCGCCTTCCACAACGACGAGGTGGGCATCCGGATGCTCATGAACAAGGGCATCCCGCTCCGCGAAGCGCTGGACTGGAACCCCGCAGGCTGCGTGGAGACAAACCTTGCCGGGAAGCTGCGGGCCTATTCGGCGCTGGCGGACATCAACCTCGGCAGCGTGATGGAGTATGTCCTCCTCAACGGGACCTGCAGGAAGTCGGGCGAGAAAGCCGGCTTCGAGACCGGCGACCCCAGCCGCTTCAGGGAATGGAAGGACTTCGAAAAGGCACTGAAAGAGCAGCTGCACCACGTTATCAAGGTGGTTGTCAAGGCCAGCCACATTATCGACGAGATCTGCATGCACAGGCCCGTGCCTGCGCTCTCGCTGAGTTTCGAGGAGTGCATCGAGAACGCCGGCGATTACGCCTGGGGTGGAGCGAAGTACAACACCGGGAACGGGATCATCTGCATCGGTGTGGCGGACCTGATCAATAGCGCCGCCGCCATACGGCACCTGGTCTACGAGACGGAACAGCTGACCATGGCTGAACTCCTGGAAGCGCTGCAGGCGGATTTCGAGGGCTACGAGAGGGTCTGCAAACTCTGCCGGGACGCCCCCAAATACGGCAACGACGACTCCAGGGTCGATGATCTTGCTGCCGACCTCTTTGCGTATATCGCAGACGAGATCGAGGACTACAGCAGCAAGTTCGGAACGATGACGCCCGGGATCCTGCCTGTCTCCGGGAATACCCCCTTTGGCCTTGAAGTCGGCGCCCTGCCGTCGGGCCGCCGCGCCTGGAAACCCCTGGCGGACGGGATCAGCCCCAACGCAGGGACGGATCTGGAAGGGCCCAGCGCTGTTCTCAAGTCGGTGGCTCAGATTCCCCACGACAGGTTTGTGCAGGGGACCCTCCTCAATATGAGGATCGATCCTGAAATGGTCCAGACCGACAGAGGCAAGAACCAGCTGATGGCGATGCTCAAGAGCCTCTGTAGTCTCGGCGTCTACCATGTCCAGTTCAACGTGGTCGACCAGGCCAGGCTTATCGAGGCGCAGAAGCATCCGGAACAGTACAAGGGGCTTCTCGTGCGGGTCGCCGGGTATACGGCGTTCTTTGTGGAACTCGGGAAGGACGTGCAGGACGAGATTATAGCCCGAACGGTGCATTCCACATAACGTTGAGAAGACAAACCGGGAGGTTGCGCGGCGGAGCGGGTGTTCCGCCGCGCAACACGTGAAAAGGAGCGTTGCTTTGTGAACAATAGCGCTACATTATCCCGTGGAGAACAGGAGGGCACTGTTCTTCGGATTGAAAAAAGCTCCATCCATGACGGGTCCGGGTTGAGGACGGTCGTCTTTCTGAAGGGCTGTCCCTTGCGCTGCATGTGGTGTGCAACGCCGGAATCGCAGAGCAGCAAGCCGGAAATCGGCTACTCCCGTGAAAAATGCACCCTTTGCGGGGAGTGCCTGCAGGCCTGCCCTGAAGGGGTCCTGTCGTTCGGTGAAGACGGCATCGTTATCGACCGCACGGCCTGCACAGGCTGTTTTGCATGTGTCGAGAGCTGTCCCGAAGGGGCGCTGGAAGCCTATGGGAAAAGGATGGCTGTCAGTGAGCTCATGCATGAGGTAGAGAAGGATGAGGTGTTCTACTTCCATTCCGGCGGCGGCGTGACGATCAGCGGGGGCGAGCCCCTGGTCCAGCCTGCATTTGCACGGCAAATTCTGAAAGGATGCCGGGAGAGAGGCATACATACCGCCCTGGAGAGCTGTTTCTACAATTCCTGGGAGGATGTCGAAAAGGTGTTGCCCTACCTGGATTTGCTGTACGTGGACTTCAAACATCCCCGCTCTGAAGAGCATCGGAGGCTGACCGGCGTGGGGAACGGGCGAATAAAGGAAAATATAGAGAAGGCTGACAGGCAGGCCGCCGATTTCGACTTTGTCATCAGGATGCCTCTCATACCCGGGCTGAACGACTCCCGGGCGGACCTGGAGGAAACCTCCGCATTCATCGGAACGCTCAGGCACCTTGATGGCTTCGAGCTGCTCACCTACCACCGGCTGGGCGTGGGGACATACCCGAAACTGGGCCGGACCTATGCATTGAAAGACCTCAGGGCGCCCGGCGAGGAGTACATGAAGGAAAAAGCAGGAGTTGTTGCGGCGGAAAATCCCGGGCTCAGGGTGACTGTCAACGGCGTGAGTATCGATTAAGCGCTGAACGGCGGTTCTCCAGGAAGGGGTGTGCGTCGTGGTGGACCCGTGGCAGTTGGGCAATGGAGGCACAGATGAATAAAAAAGATCTTGCGCTGGTTTTTCTTGTTTCGGTGATATGGGGCGGCAATTTTGTTGTCATCAAGCTGGGGCTCCACGATGTCCCGCCGATGCTGCTGGCGGCGTTACGGTACATCGCGACGGCCTTTCCCGCCGTCCTGTTCGTGAAACCACCCCGGCTGGAGTGGCGGTACACGATTGCCTACGGTCTGACCATTGGGTTCGGCCAGTTCTCCTGTCTCTTTTACGCCATGACGATCGGCATGCCCGCCGGGCTCGCGTCGATCATCCTGCAATCGCAGGCGTTTTTCACCGCCTTCTTCGCCGTGTTCTTCCTGGCAGAGAGGTTGAGGATGGTGCAGCTGCTGGGTCTTGCGATAGCTGTGTGGGGGCTGTTCTGTATCGGCGGCGCGAAGAGCCCCGAGGGGGTGCTCGCCGTGCCCCTGGGCGCACTCTCTCTGACGCTGGCTGCAGCGGCCTTCTGGGGTCTTTCGAATATCGTCGTGAGGTCCGCCTCGATGCATGTCCGCGCCAGAGGGGAGAGGTTAGACATCGTGAGGCTGATTGTCTGGTCGAGTCTGGTCCCTCCGCTGCCGTTGCTTGGGCTGGCCTTTCTGATGGAGGAAACGCGGACCATCGTGAGCGTGACCAGCGGTCTCACGGTGGTTTCGGTGTTTGCGATACTCTATCTGGCGTACCTGGGGACGCTCTTTGGTTCCTCCCGCTGGAGCGGCCTTCTGGCGAGGTACCCCACCGGGAAGGTCGCCCCATTCTCCCTGCTCGTGCCGGTGACCAGCCTCTTCCTCGCAAAACTGATCCTCGGCGAGGTGATGACGCTGTACCAATTCCTGGGCAGCCTGATTGTGCTGGCGGGGTTGTCTGTTGTCCATTTCGAGCCTGTTATCAAAGAATCTTTCCTGAGATTGAGGCCGGGGAGGTAGGCCATCCTTGGGGGAATCAGGAACGGGGACACGAATACCACAGAGCCGGGGGCGACGCCCCCGGCTCTGCGCTCTTTGTTACGGAATGGCGGTCTATTTGAGGGTCCTGGGCTTCGTCCGGCGCGGCTCCGGGGTGTATTCCACCGGCGAGCTGCGTCGCACCGGCTGGGGGTAGTAGCAGAGGAGCTCCACGAAGGCTTCGGGGATCCGCTTGGAGACCGGCAGGCCCCACTTCTCGGCGTCGTCGAAGGTGATGGGGTGGTCGTGGGTCCAGGTGCCTTCGGCCAGCAGTTCAGCGAGCTTCTCGGCTTTCTCGTAGCCCATCTTGTCGGCCAGCAGCTCCAGGACGGAGGCGTGGATCTGGCTGATGGCCTTCTCGGACTGGTCGGCCAGGATCAGCGTCTCGTCGTCGATCTTGTCGATGGGCTTCTCGTGGAGCACCTTCCGGATGGAGGCCGCCGGCCACTGGCCGATCTGCGGATCCACCGGGCCGAGGACGGCGTTCTCGCACATGACGATCTCGTCGGCGGCCAGGGCGATCAGCGTGCCGCCGGACATGGCGTAGTGGGGCACGTAGACGGTCACCTTGCCCTCGTGCATGTGGATGGCCCGGGCGATCTGCAGCGAGGCCAGCACCAGGCCGCCGGGCGTGTGGAGGACGATCTCCAGCGGCGTCTCCGGGTCGGTCATGTGGATGGCCCGGAGGACCTCCTCGGAGTCGTTCACGTCGATGTAGCGGAACATGGGCAGCCCCAGCAGGCCCATGGTCTCCTGGCGGTGCACCAGCAGCACCACCCGCGAGCCGTGTTCGCGCTCGATCTTGCGGATTGTCCGCTGCCGCTGGGCGTTGAGCATCTTCTGCTTTATCACGGGCTGGAACATCAGGATCAGAAACAGAATCCAGAAAAATTCCATTGCGTCACCCCTCTCGGTGTCGGGCCGGGTCGGCGCTAGAAGCCGATCCAGGTGCCGGCCTCCTGCTCCCTGGCCTTGCGGTAGATCAGCCGGGCGGTCATCACGTCGTGGCTGGCGATGCCCATGAGGACGGCGCCGCGGAGGCCGCTTCGCACCGGCTCCACGTTGCCGGCGCAGACGTCGCCCATGTCGCCGTAGATCCGCGCTTCCGCGGGGTAGCCCTTCTGGAAGTAGACGCCCTGCTCCTGGGTCCAGAGGTACTGGCCCCGGTTGTCGCAGACGAAGGTCCCGTCGGTCATCACGGAGGCTTCGTAGGCGGCGTCGTAGTCCACGGAGATGGCCAGGACGTCGTCTTTCATCCAGGAGCGCTTGATGGGCCGCTCGGGGTCGGCCACGATGGGCGTGCAGGTGATCACCACGTCGGCGTCCTTGACGGTGCTCTCCAGGTCCGGGCAGGCGATGAACTCCGCGTCGGGCAGGCTGTCTGCCATCTCGCTGTGGAAGCGCTGCACCTGGCTCTCGTAGATGTCAAACATCTGCACCCGGGAGAGCTTGGGGAGGGCCTCCTTCATGGCCCGCAGGTTGGTCCGTCCCTGGACGCCCAGCCCGATCATCGCCACGGTGGTGGAGAGGGGATCGGCCAGGTGCTTGGCGCAGACCCCCGAGGCGGCGCCGGTGCGCTCGGCGGTGATCCAGTTGGCGTCCATCACCGAGACGGGGAAGCCTGTCTCGGGGTCGTTGAGGCACATCAGGCCGGTGATGTAGGGCAGTCCCTTGGCCTGGTTGGGCGGATAGCCCCCCACCCACTTGAGTCCGGCGGCGTCCACGTTGCCGCTGACCCAGCAGGGCATGGCGTGGAGGAAGCAGTCCTTCCGGGTGTGCACGCCGATCTTGGGCGGCATCTCCGATTCCCCCTGGCCGTTGAGGGCGAAGCCCGTCTCCACGGCCCCCATGACATCCTTCATGGTGATGCCCAGCGATTCGATCTCCTCCCGGGCGATACACAGTACATCCACTTTAGAAACCCCCTCTCGCGGTTTTCGTGTGCAGGGCACACGCGTTCTGCCGCGCTCAGTGTAGCATACGAAACCGGTGGCGCGGGCGGGGGAGCGGCCGGACCGCCTGTGCGTGCAAAGGTTTCTGCGGAGTCCGGGGGCGCGACCCCTGGACAGGCTGCTGTCGCGTGCCTATCCTACCTGTCGGGAGGTGAGGGCATGCAGGATTTCGACCCCCTCAAGTGGGCCGGCGACGGCCCCGACACAGGCCCGGCGCTGGGCGACACCCCGCCGGAGGACTATCCCTTCCCCGACGGCCGGGAGCGCCGGAAGGGCGCCGACGCGGCGGAGCAGCTCATCCCGGCCGAGGCGGTGCGGGTGGGCGTGGTGGGCGCGCCGGGGAGCACCGACGAGGTGGTGGTGGATATCGCCGCCGATGCGGCCGCGTCCAGCCTGGTGGGCCGCTGGATCGCCGTGCCCTTCAGCCAGGACGACGCCCCGGCCATCGCCGTGGGGCAGGTGACCCGGGTGCGGATGGAAAACGACTTCCGCTCTATCGGGGCGGTGCGCTCCGCCGGCAGCCACGGCGGCGTCCTCCCCGGGGGCGCGGCGGACGATCTCTACCAGGCGGACATCACCGTGACGGCCACCTTCCGCTGCGAGGTCGAAGGCGGTCGCTGCCACATCGTTCCCTCCATTCTGGGCACGGTGCCCCCCTCGGGGACGGAGGTCTTCATGGTGAGCGACAGCATGCTGGAACGCCTGCTGGCCCGCAACGCCGACGATCTCTTCTTCCTCGGCCACGCCTGGGGCGGTGCGCCGGGGGGCGCGCCCATGCTGCCCACCTGGATCCGCCACTTCCAGAAGGGCGAGGGCGGCGCCGGGGATACCTACCACCTGGGGATCTTCGGCAAGACCGGCGCGGGCAAGTCGGTGCTGGCCAAGATGGTGATGCTGGGTTTCGCCCGCCACCAGGGGACCTCTCTCTTCGTGCTGGACCCCCAGGGGGAGTTCAGCCGCGACGCCGGGGGCACCCGCTCGGCCCACGAGGGCTTCGCCCTGCCCTGGCGGGATATCATCGAGCAGCAGACGGGCAAGCGGCTGCGGGTGGTGCCGCTGCGGAGCCTGGTGCTGGATACCTGGGAGCTCTTCCAGGATGTCATCGGCCAGGGGGTGCTCTTCCGCTGGCTGGGCTACGGCAAGGGCGAGAAGCGCGCCCTTGCGGCGGAGCATCTGACGGCCATCCTCCGGCGGGAGCGCCGGACCCTGCCGTCGCTGGCCTCCCGGGAGGCCTTCGAGCGGGTCTTCGAGATCGTCCGGGAGGAGGATTTCGTGAAACGGATCTATGTGGCCGAGGAGGCCATCTCCCGCAACATCCAGCGGGCCCTGGACTTCTGGGAGGACGAGGAGAAGCGGGAGGAGACCTACCGGGTCTGGCGGCAGGTCACCGCCCTCTTCGACGAGAGCCGGCAGGGGTCGGTGGCCGTGTCGGAGCTGATCCGGGGGGTGGCCGACCCCGGGAAGGATCAGGTGGTGGTGCTCAACCTCTCCCGGGAG
>JAIPGA010000034.1 GCA_021736445.1 Synergistales bacterium
GAGGAGAACCGTCCCCGCCCCGGTCTCCACCACCGCACAGAGCCCCCGCACCCCCAGCGACTCGGTACCCAGGATCCGCAGCGGCGGAAAGAGCGTCCCGCCGTTACCAGCCAACGCTGAAGACATCCCCCGTCCGCAGCGGCGTGAAGGCCTCTCCGAAGGTGCCCCGCAGGGCCATCTGCGCCTCGAAACCGGTGCAGTGGCCGGCGCGGATCCACTGAGGACCGAGTTCGGCGAGACCTTCTACGGTGCGCTCGATCTTTTCCGCATCGGCTTCGATAAGGTGGAACCCTCCGGTGATCCCCACCAGAGGCTCGCCGGGATAGAGAGCAAGGCTCTGCCTGGTGATATTCACGATTCCCGCATGGCTGCAGCCCGTGACCACCACCACCCCCTCATCGCGGACGGAGGCCGCCAGGGAGATGTCGTCCAGAACCTGATCCCGTCGGAGCGTGCCGTCCTCCACGGTCATCAGGGCGATCCCCGCGCTCTCGTAGGAGGTTGTCCGTGGCACCTCGCCGGTGGTGACCAGACCGGGCATCAACGGCAATGGATCCCGCACCAGCACCATCCGCGCCCCCCGCTCTTCCAGCCGCTCCCGGCTGTCCGATGCGGTGACCCCCACATGGCGGATGCAGGGAGCCGTCACCAAGTGGGGGCGGAAGAGATCGGGATGGGCGATAACCGGAAGATCCGCGGTCCCGGCATCCTCCAGCAGCCGGGCCAGTCCCCTGGTGTGGTCGTAATGGCAGTGGGTGAGGACCACCGCATCCAGTGTGGACGGATCGATGTCCAGGAGATCCATATTGTGCCGCAGTGCGGTGTAGTCCTGGGCCACATCGACAAGCACCCGATGCTCCCCCTCGGCCGTGCGCGCTTCCAGCAGGAAGGAGATGCCGTGCTGCCCCCAGTAGGGCGACTCGTACCGCACCGAATCCTCGGCCACAATGGTGACCCGCAACCCCTCCAGCCTTCCGTAGTCCTGCATGTGCTACCACCTCTCCCGGGCGGCGGCCCGAAGACCGCCGTGTTCCGCAGTGCTTTGCACTGCGGTCTGCTGGATCTGCTGGTATTGTAGCATCTCTAATATGCTGATCGCGACAGGGATCCAGGGTGAGGGGCACCGGGAATCATTCCGCGGTGCGGGGTGATATCTGGTATCATGAGGTTGACGCTACACAGACTGACACACTCCTGGAGGAGGGGTCTCCACCGTTGCTCAGAGATTCCGACCGAACCGCTCCAGGTATGCTGCCGGAGGTACGGAAGTCATCAGGGCTCACGCCCCTGAAGGCGCTGCTGCTCTTCGTGCTCTTTGTGGCGGCCTACTTCTTCACCTTCTTCTTCCGTGTCTCCGCCTCGGTGGTGCTCCCCGAACAGGCGCGCCTCCTCGGCATGAGCGCTTCGCTGACGGGATTCATCTCCAGCCTCTACTACTACGCCTACGCCGTTCTGCAGCCCTTCTGCGGCGCCTTGCACGACCGTTTCGGTCCGGTGCGGGTGGCCGGCGTCGGGATGGTCGTGGCGGGTGTGGGGATCGCCGTCTTCCTGCTCCCTTCCACGCCCGCTTCACTGGGGGCCTGGCGGCTGCTCACCGGTCTTGGACTGGCTCCGGTCTTCTCGGGCGCCCTGGTCTATCAGGCCAGCGCCTTCCCCAGGTCACGCTACCCCTTCTATTCCGGCATCACCCTGGCCACCGGCAATTTCGGCGCCGTGGCCTCCGTGGCCCCTCTGGGATACGCCCTGGACAGCATGGGCAAGACCCCTGTCTTCCTGGCACTGACACTCTGCAGCCTCCTGATGGCCTTCCTGTTCCTGGCGCTGAAGCGGAGCGACCCCGTGACAGGCACGGCGGCCAGGCAGGAAGGACACCGGGAGATGCGGCTTTTCGCCCGCCTGGCGGACGGGATGCGGACCCTGAAGCGATCCAGGCACCTCCTGGCCGTCACACTGCTCTGGGCGGTACCCGTGGCGGGGCTGCTGGGGCTGCAGGGGCTCTGGGCGGTCTCCTGGTACGCCACGGCCTACGAATCCAGTGAAGCCACGGCACGGAACTGGGCGACCCTCATCAGTGTCGGGGTTATGATAGGGACACTGCTGGGGGGATACATCGCCCCCCTGGCGACGCAGCGCAAACGTTGTCTGGTCACCTTCTACACACTGCAGACGGCGTTGTGGATGCTGCTCTGGTCCGGCATCGCGCTCCGCTGGCCCCTCGTTCTCGTCGGGGCCGCAGGCGGTGTTCTGGGAATCGCTTCGGGGGTCACCACCGTCCATTTCGCCTCGGCCATCAACGATGTGGTGCGCCCCGACCAGCGGGGCGTCGCCCTGGGCTGCATCAACATGCTGGTGATGATTACCGTCATCCTCTTTCAGTGGGGAACCGGAGGACTGCTGGATCTCTTTCCAGGCGCCCAGCCGGGCACCCACACCCACGAAGGCTACCTGGTGACCTTCGCTGTGGTGATCGCCGCTATCGCCGCCGCCGCGCCGGCCCTGAGATGGCTCGACAGCGCAGCGGCGGCGCAGGAATCGTAAACGGAGACAAGGAGCCTCAAACCATGGTGAATCAGCTTTCCCCCCTCGACCATCTCGCCGAGACCCTTTCCGGCGACGCCCTGCAGCACGTAGACGCCTTCAGGCAAGCCCAGACACGCCTTCAGGAGATCGAAGGGATGCCCCGCTCCCGGGAGGTGTCCCGGGAGCGTCGGGAGCTCCGCACACAGTTGCGCGACCTCTACTGGGAGCTCTGCCGCTCCTATCTGGTGAACGCGATCCCCCTCGACGATCCACCAAAATACCTGGAATTCGGGGAAGCGGAGAGGCTTTTTTTCGACATCGCCGTGGTGGGAACCGAGGAAAAGAACCTCCTGGACAGGGCGACGGAGCTGCTCGAGGAGACACCGCCGCTGGACCAGTTCCGGTACTACCGCTTTTCCGGACTTCTGCGGGAGCAGTACGCCCTGCTTTCCCAGCTCCCCCTTGACGAACCGCTGCCGGGGATGGCCGGCTCCTATACACTGCAGGACCGGATCCGGCATCTCGAAGAACGCCTCGCCGCCACCCAGCAGCGGCAGCTCATGCTCCAGGAGATCATGCTGCGGCTCGCCGCCTCCGAGGAGGAGAAGCAGCGTGCCCTGACCTTCCACAGAACCATGGGCAACAGCGTGACCGTCGCCATGGAACGGCGGCTCCGCACCCAGCGGGTCCGTTTCGCCACCGCCTCGGAAACAGCAATGATCCACGAGTCGGCCGGCGACTACGAAACCGCACTGAAGGAGCGCAACGCGCTGCTGGACGCGGTCCAGCAGCGGCTCAGCGAGGACCATCTGGAGCAGTTCCTTCAATTCCGCCAGCTAGACAAAACCGTCGAACAGCTGGCTGAATTCATTGTGATCCTCCAGGAGGAGGCCCGCCGCACCACCGGCAGACGGGAGCGACTGGCCGACCGGAACAGAAACAGGGGGATCGCGGACATCCGGAAGGAGCTGACCTCCTTCCTCCAGAAAAACAGGCAGTTTCTGGAACGGGCCGCAACGCGGAGCCACATCGACCCGGCGCCCTTCTTCTTCCCTGCACAGCCGCCGGCCACCTTCAGCAGCATCTCCGCAGAGCTGCAGCGGATCCTGCAGGTCGACCCCGAACTGGTACGGACCCTCCGGATCCGCGCCCACGGCTTGCCCAGGGTCGTCATCTGCCCCGGCACGGGAAACGGGCTGTACAATTGGGATGACCACACACTGCTCTTCCCGCTGGTGCCGCCGCGGGACATCCGCCGTTCGGTGGCCCACGCCCTGGCGCTCCTCCGGTGGGACGCCGACGAAGACCGGGAGCTGAAGGACACCTTCGCCCAGCTGCAGAGCAATAAGGGCAAATCCATCGCCGGCCTGCAGGAGGCCTTCTGCAGGAACTATCTGGAATGGGTCACCCGAGAGGCCGACGGCTACCGCATCCTGGGGCGCAAGATCCGCCAGTGGTTCCAGTGGAAGATCCCCAAGGCCAAGGAGCAGTAGGGGCAAAGGCAAAAACCGGTATTGCCCTTCCAAAGGGAGGGTGGTATACTCCAGCACAGGGAGTGAGTCGAGGATGACGAGACGAGCCAGCGAAGCGCCGAGTGCCGTACAGGCAAATACCTATACAAGCTGGTGGTGGTGGCCCTAGGCCACCCCGCAGCGCCATGGCTTCATGGGGCTGTGGAGGTGCGAAACCTTCACGGCCCCCTTTTTTGTGCATCCACGGGGGCGCCCTGCAGGGGAAGCCCCCGTTTCGTATATCAGCTCAGGCAACAAAGACGATGAGGAGGTTGAGCGAAGATGGAGAAGAGTCAGCTGGAACAGGTGCGGAACGCGGGATACTACGGGGAGTTCGGCGGACGGTACGTACCGGAGGCACTGGAACCGCTCCTCGACGAATTGGCGACGGCCTTTCAGGCCGCCGCGGCCGACGAAACCTTTCAGGCGGAGCTGGAACGTCTCCTCCAGGAGTATGTGGGACGGCCGTCACCGATCACGGAGTGCGTCAATACCAGCAGGGCCCTCGGCGGCGGACGGCTCTTCCTCAAGCGGGAGGATCTGAACCACACCGGCGCCCACAAGATCAACAACGCCCTGGGGCAGGCCCTGCTGGCCAGGCGGATGGGCAAGACCGAGCTCATCGCCGAAACCGGTGCGGGGATGCACGGCACGGCCACGGCGACCGTGGCGGCGCTGATGAACATGAGGTGCACCGTCTATATGGGCGCCGTGGACGTGGAGCGCCAGGCGCCGAATGTGCAGCGGATGAAGCTTCTCGGCACGGAGGTGGTCCCCGTTCAGGAGGGGCAGCAGACGCTGAAGGAGGCGGTGGACGCCGCCATCGCCGCCTGGGTGGAACGCCCCGAGGCCTTCTACCTGCTGGGGTCGGCGGTTGGGCCCCATCCCTATCCCGAGATGGTGCGGACCTTCCAGAGCGTCATCGGCCGGGAGGCGAGAGGGCAATTCATGCAGCGGGAAGAGCTGCTCCCCGATTACGCGGTGGCCTGCGTCGGCGGCGGCAGCAACGCCATCGGGCTCTTCTCGGCCTTCCTGGACGACCCCTCGGTCCAGATCGTCGGCGTAGAGCCCTCAGGCAGGAATCTCGACCCGGGACAGCACGCCGCCACCCTCACCAAGGGCGCACCCGGCGTGATCCACGGATTCCGCAGCTACGTGCTCACCGACGACAACGGCGAGCCCGCGGAGGTCTACTCCATCTCCGCGGGACTGGACTACCCCGGTGTGGGGCCGGAACACGCCTTTCTGAAAGAGAGCGGCCGGGTACACTACGACACCGCATCCGACGAGGACGCCCTCTCCGCCTTCGCCTACCTCTCCGAAAAGGAGGGGATCATCCCGGCACTGGAAAGCGCCCATGCCGTGGCCTACGCGCTGCGCATCCTCCCCGAGCTGGAACCGCACCAGACGGTGCTGGTCAACCTCTCCGGCCGGGGCGACAAGGACATGGACAGCGTCTTCAAAACCCGATAACCACCGGCGACACCGAACCTCCCTTTCTCGCCGCCCCGGGATATCCCGGGGCGGTCCTTTTTTCCCAACCAGGCCGCCACCAAGGCTCCCCGCAGTCCGGATCCGGAGATCGCGCCCGGGTTCCGGCACCACAGCCGACCCGAAGGGCTGTTGAAACGGTGTGCTACAATCCACATCTAAGGGAGTGATACCCATCAAAGAGAAACACAGCTGGTCACCACGCTTTGTCCTGGCCACAGGCTTCGGCCTGGGGCTCCTGCCGCTCTGCCCCGGCTCCTTCGCCGCACTCATCGGCCTGGGACTCCATCTTGCGGTCATGCAGGCCTCCATGCCCGTCATGTACGGGGTGGTGCTCGCCGGATTCCTGGCTTTCAGCGCCGGCACCATTCTCCTCAACAACTGGGCCGAAGCATACTGGAAGGAAGGCGACTCCTCCCACTTCGTTCTCGACGAGGTGGCGGGGTACCTCTTCGCCGCCCTGCTCTTCCCGGCCCGGAGCCTGGCCGGAGCGCTGGCCATCTTCTTCCTCTTCCGGATCTTCGACATCATCAAACTCCCCGGCGCGCGTTACATCGACAGAAACTGGCACTCCGGCTGGGGGGTGCTGACCGACGACCTGGTCAGCGCCACCTACGCCGCAGTGGTCATGCATATCCTGGTCCGGTACACGACGCTGTTCGGAGTGTAACCACCTGGCAGGGAGGTCAGCCATGGAGCGTCACGAAGACAACACCCCGACACTGCAGGGACTCACCGAGAAGGAGGTTCGTACGCGCCGGGAGCAGTACGGCACCAATGTGCTCACCCCGCCGGAACGGGACCCCTGGTGGAAGCTCTTTCTGGAGAAGTTCGACGACCCCATCATCCGCATCCTGCTGGTGGCCGCCGTCATCGCCCTGGTCTCCGGCTGGTTCGAGGGAAGCATGATCGAGGGGTTCGGCATCCTGACAGCCGTCTTTCTGGCCACCTTCGTGGCCTTCATCAACGAGTACAAGGCGGGCAAGGAGTTCGACCTCCTCAACAAGACCAGCGACGACGCCCCCGTCACCGTGATCCGCAGCGGAGACTACACCACGGTCCCCCGCAGGGACCTGGTGGTGGGCGACCTGGTGCTCGTCGAGACCGGCGACGAGATCCCCGCCGACGGCGAGCTGGTGGAGGCCGTCTCCCTGCAGGTCAACGAATCGAGCCTCACCGGCGAGTCGGTACCCATCCGCAAGGCCCCCTGGAAGGAACGGGACAACCGGGAGGGAGACCACACCTATCCACCCTACAACCTCCTCCGCGAGACCCTGGTGTCCGAAGGCCACGGGACTATGCGCGTCACCGCCGTGGGCGACAGCACCGAGATCGGCAAGACCGCACGCAGCGCCTCCGAGAAGACCGAACAGGACTCCCCCCTTCTCCGGCAGCTGGACCGGCTGGGTCGGTGGATCAGCATCTTCGGCTTCTCCGTGGCCGCCGTCACCTTCGCAGCCCTCATCGGCCGGGGTGTGGTCGCCGGCGAGTTCGACCTCTCCCCCGGCCAGTGGTTCTTCACCGCCGGGGCCACCGCCGCCGTTCTGCTGGCGCTTGCACGGATCTGGTTCCCCGTGGTGGACGACGCCTTTGTCCTCTCCGGCCGCGGACCGACACCGAAACCCTTCCGCACTCCCCCAAGCTGGGGCGCCTCGGTGCTCGGGGCCGCCGCGCTCTTTCTGGCGGTGCTGCTCGTCGGGCGGATGGCCGGGCTGATCCCCCACGCCCCAGGCGCATGGCTGCCAGCCGAGGTGGCCCTCCATTTCCTGCAGTACTTCATGATCGTGGTGACCATCATTGTGGTGGCCGTCCCCGAGGGGCTCCCCCTGAGCACCACGCTCTCGCTGGCCTACAGCATGCGCAAGATGGTGGCCACCAACAACCTGGTCCGCCGCATGACCGCCTGCGAGACCATCGGCGCCGCCACGGTGATCTGCAGCGACAAGACGGGCACGCTCACCATGAACCGGATGAATGTCCGCACCGGACGCTTCCCGGAGAGCGACGACGGGACGCTGCCTCCGGAGGTGGTCGAGGGGATGGCCGTCAACGCCACGGCCAACCTCGGCACCGACGAGGAAGGCAATCCGACCCGACTGGGCAACCCCACGGAGTGCGCCCTGCTGATGGCCCTCCACGACCGCGGGATCGGCTACCAGCCCATCAGAAACCGGTTCACCGTCACAAAGCAGTGGACCTTCACCACCCAGCGGAAGTACATGGCCACCTACGGCGTCAACGAAGCGGGACAGAAACGGCTCCACATCAAGGGAGCCCCCGAGATGCTGCTGGAGCACTGCACCTCTATCGGGAACGGCGACAGCCAACGCAAGCTCGGCCAGGAGGAGCGCGAAGGGATCGCCGGGGAGATCACCTCCTACCAGGCCCGGGGAATGCGGGTGCTGGGCTTCGCCATCCACGAAGGCCCCCTTGACGCGGCCGGCGATGAGGATCCCCTCAAAGCGGGGCTCGCCTGGCTGGGCTTCGTGGCCATCGAGGACCCGGTGCGGCCCGAGGTGGCCCGGTCTGTGCAGCAGGTGCGGCAGGCGGGCATCGACGTCAAGATCGTCACCGGCGACCACGCCGGCACGGCTGGCGAGGTGGCCCGGCAGATCGGCCTGCTGGCCGAGGGCGACGACGAAGAAACGCTCCACATCAAGGGGAAGGACTTCGCCGCCCTGGACGAGGAGGAAGCCCGCCGCGCCGCCCGGCAATTGCGCATCATGTCCCGGGCACGGCCGTCGGACAAACTCAGGCTGGTCCGACTGCTCCGGGAGGAAGGCGAGGTGGTGGCCGTCACCGGCGACGGCACCAACGACGGCCCGGCGCTGAACTACGCCAGCGTGGGACTGGCCATGGGACGCACCGGCACCGCTGTGGCCAAGGAGGCCAGCGACATCATTCTGCTGGACGACTCCTTCGGCACCATCGCCAGGGCGGTGATGTGGGGTCGGTCGCTCTACCTGAACATCCAGCGCTTTATCCTCTTCCAGCTGACGGTAAACCTCGCCGCCGTGGGCACCGCCATGCTGGGCCCCTTTCTGGGTATCGAGCTGCCGCTGACGGTGATCCAGATGCTCTGGGTGAACCTGATCATGGACACCTTTGCCGCCCTGGCGCTGGCCACGGAACCACCGGACTGGCGCCTCATGGAAAACCCGCCCCGCCGCCTCAGGGACTTCATCGTCACACCGGTGATGCAGTCGCGGCTCGCAAGCATGGGGGGGCTTTTCATCGTCGCTACAGTGACCTTCCTGCTGGTCATCGAGAGTGACGGGGCGGTGACACAACGGGAGCTGACCCTCTTTTTCACCACCTTCGTGATGCTCCAGCTCTGGAACCTCTTCAACGCCCGCGGCCTGGGGCGAAAGGGATACTCGGTGGTGGGCATGCTCGGCCAGAACCGCACCTTCCTGGTGATCCTGGGGATCATCTTTCTGGGGCAGGTGGCCATTGTACAGTTCGGCGGCGCCGTGATGCGCACCGTCCCGCTATCGCTCACCCAGTGGATCGCCGTGATCCTCTGCACCTCGCCGGTGCTGCTGCTGGGCCGGCTGCAGCGATGGTGGCTCACACGCCGGGCCAAGGCCTGACAGACCGGGGGATTCGGCCCCACCAGCACGGGCAAACGGCAGGGGAGGCCATCCCCTGCCGTTTTTTGTTTCTCCTATGCGGTGAGCCCCTGGGTGTTACTCGGTATCGCTCCCGATGGCCTCGGTCATGAACTCGGCCAGCTCGCGGCTGAACTCAGTGGGGTTGTCCAGGGTGCCCCCTTCGGCGAGGACCGCCTGGCCGTAGAGGAGCCGTCCGTAGTGCTGCAGCCGGTCGTCGTCGGGGTTGGTCTCGTAGAGACGCTCCAGCCTGCGCACCACCGGATGCCCCGGGTTGACCTCCAGGATGCGCCTGGTGGGCGGCACCTCCTGGCCCATGCTCTTCATCAGCTGCTCCAGCTGGGGCGACATGTCGTGCTCCTCGCCGACCAGACAGGCCGGTGAGGAGGTGAGCCGTTTGGAGATCCGCACCTCCTTGACGTGGTCCTCCAGCTTCCTGCCCAGGGCCTGCAGGAACGCCGCGGGAGCCTGCTGTTCCTTCTCCTTCTCCCGGCCTTCCCCGGACTCGCTGTCTTCGGCCTCCTCGCCGAACTCCACGGCACCCTTGGCGGCGGACTGGAGCTGGTAGTCCTTGAACTCCGTCACCATCTGGCTCCAGACATCGTCCACCTGGTCGGACAGCAGCAGCACCTCGTAGCCCTTCTCCCGGAAGGCCTCCAGATGGGGCGACGCCTTGAGGGTTTCCAGGGACGCACCGCTGAGGAAGTAGATGGTCTTCTGCCCCTCGGACATCCGGTCGATGTATTCCTGCAGCGAGGTCTGTTCCTCGGTGGTGCTGGGAAAGAGCGACATCTCCATGATGGTCTCCCGCTGCTTCTCGTCGTGGAGGATCCCCTCCTTGAGCACCCGTCCGAACTCGCCCCAGAAGATCCGGTACTGGTCGGGCTCCTGGTTTTTCATCTTCTTGAGTGTGTCCAGGACCTTCCGGGTGATGTTCTTGCGGATCATCCGGATCTGGCGGTTTTTCTGCAGCAGCTCCCGGGAGATGTTCAGTGTGAGGTCCTCGGAGTCCACCACACCCCTGAGGAAACGGAGATACTCGGGGATCAGGTCCTTGCAGTCCTGCATGATGAAGACCCGGCGGACATAGAGCTGCACACCCCGCTCCACATCCTGGATATAGAGATCGAAGGGTGCCTTGGCGGGGATATAGAGCAGCGCCTTGAAGGTGCTGGTCCCCTCGGCACTGTACCGGATGCGCTGCAGCGGGTCCTGCCAGTCGTGGCTGATATGCTTGTAGAATTCGTTGTACTCCTCCTCGGTGACCTCCTCTTCCGGCCGAGTCCAGATGGCCTTCATGGAGTTGAGGACCTCGTCCTCCTCGTCACCCTTCATGCGGATGGGATAGGCCACGAAGTCGGAGTAGCGCTTGACGATCCGCCGGAGCACCTGGGGCTCGGCGTAGTCCTCCAGGTTCTCCTCCTCGTCGGCGGTGGTGAGGTGAAGGATCACCGTGGTTCCCTGTTCCTGACGCTCGGTTTCCTCCATGGTGAAGGTGCCCTCCCCATCGGAGACCCACCGCCAGGCCTGGTCGCTGCCGGCCTTGCGGGTGATCAGCTCCACCCGGTCGGCCACCATGAAGGAGGAGTAGAAGCCCACGCCGAACTGGCCGATGAGCTCCGCAGGCACCTCGCTCCCTTTCTGCTCCTGCAGGATTTTCAGGAACTCCTGGGTTCCCGACTTGGCGATGGTGCCGATGTAGTTGATGACCTCATCGCGGTCCATGCCGATGCCATTGTCGTGGATGGCGAGGGTACGCTGTTCCTTGTCCGGTTCCAGGCGGATGTGGAGATCCTCCGCAAGAGGCGCCAGCTCCAGGTCGGTGAGACTCTCCACGCGCAGCTTGTCCAGGGCATCCGAGGCGTTGGAGATGAGCTCCCTGAGAAAGATCTGCTTGTGGCTGTACACGGAGTGGATCATCAGATCCAGCAACTGCTTCCCTTCGCTCTTGAACGAAAAGGTCTCTGCGGTGTGTTCTGTCATTCTGTTCCCTCCCTTTGGGCTTGCTTCCCGCAACCGGGACGCGTCTCCCGGATTGTCGGGAGCACAGTATGGTATGCTTGGTGATGTGCACAACAAAAACCGGTTCGGTCCGGCACGCAGGAGATCTCCGCAACGGGCAACCGGCAACAGCATATCCTACCAATTTTTGGTGGCTTGACAACCGATGTTGTACGGAGTCGGCAGATCGCACCAGGGGGGATCGGCAATGCGCTGTACAGGAACGGGGTTTTCCCGTATCGGCGAACGCGGCACCAACGAGGACAGCTGGACCTTCGCGAACCTTCCGTCCGGCTGCCTCGCCGTCGTCGCCGACGGTCTGGGCGGCCAGGAGGGCGGCGAGGTGGCCTCCGCCATCGCCACTGACGTCATGCGCCGCTCACTCGAATCGAGCTTGGAAAGCGACGGACAGGTCCTGGCCTCGGCCGTCGGAGAGGCCCACGGAAGCATCCGCACCGAGCAGACCCGCAGGGACCTGCCCGAGATGATGACCACCGTGGTGGCGTTGCTGGTCCAGGGCGACCAGGCATGGTGGGCCCATGTGGGCGACAGCCGCTGCTATCTCCTTCGGGAGGGGGCCCTCCGCCTGCTCACCGAGGACCACACGCCGCTGGGCGAGATGGTCCGTACAGGCCGGCTGCAGCCCGGCGATCTCCGGCACCATCCCATGCGGAACATGCTCTCCCGCTGTCTGGGACATCCCGACGAGGCAAACCTCTCCGTGCCGACCGGAACAGATACAGTCCAGCCGGGTGACCGCTTTCTGCTCTGCAGCGACGGCCTCTGGGAACCCGTCGACGAGGAACGGATGGAGGCCACGGCACGGGACGCGGCGACACCCGAGGAATGGACCGGCCTGCTGGAAGAGGAGGTCCTGCGGCTGGGCACGCCGAGACAGGACAACTACACCGCCGTCGTCGTCCAGATGGAATAACCTCCGCACCTCCAAAACACACTGGCGGGGAAGCGCCTACCACCCGTGGCCGCCCTCCAGGATCTCTCCACACATACCGGAAACGACCCCACGTTTGTCACAGTCAGCCGTTGACGGGAAACGTCCATAGGGTATGATAAGTGCTGGTTTTGTGTGTTCCGACGGCATGCTCGGTATGTTCCGTCATCTGCCCAGGAAGAAGAGAGTGTTCAAGATATAGAGGTGCGTCCCATGCCGATGATGCTCGCCACAAAGGACCTCCGCCCCGGCCTCGTTCTGGGGGAAGACATCCGTAACACAACGGGAAACACGCTCCTCGCCCGTGGAGTCGTGCTCAACGAGCGGTACATCCGCCGCCTCGAAAAAAGCGGCGTGCAGTTCGTCAAGATCGCCCTCACCCCTGACGAGGAGAAGCCGGGCTCCCCCAGCCATCTCAACGACACCCGGGCCAGGCAGATCCAGCATGAGATCACACATATCCATCAGATCTTCGCCGAGAAGAAAACGCTGGACCGGAAGCTGCTGAAGGAGCTCACCGAGAACCTCACCTCGCTGATCAAGGATATCCTGGCCGGCGACGACCAGATTCTTCGGGAGATCAGGTATCTCTCCAGTCACGACCAGTACACCTACGAACACTCCTGGATGGTGATGGTCACCGCGGTGCTGCTCGCCGCCAAGGCCTCGGAACAGGAACTCATCCCCGAAATGAGCTACCAGGACCAGGTCAACCTCGCCCTGGGCACCTCCCTCCACGATCTGGGCAAGGTGAACATCCCCGACACAATCCTCAACAAGCCGGGCCGGCTTGAAGAGCAGGAGATGGACATCATGAAGGAGCATCCCCAACACGGGTTCGATCTAATCAGGAACAACCCCAATATCCACCCCATGGCCAAGGCGATTGTACTCCACCACCACCAGCGCTGGGACGGCAGCGGCTACGGCCCGAAGAGCGGTGATCTGATGGCAGGCAAGGAGATCCCGCCGCTGGTGCGCATCGCCTCTCTGGCGGACGTCTACGACGCCCTGGTCACCGACCGTCCCTACCGTGCCGGATTCCTCCCCCAGAAGGCGCTTGACATCATCGACAGCGAATCGGGCGGGTACTTCGACCCCACACTGGTCCCCCTTTTCACGGCCATCGCCCCGCCCTACCCCGCCGGGAGCCTTCTGTTCACTACCGAGGGGCTCATCGGCGCCACGCTCCAGGCGTATCACAAGCCCCCCGTGAACATCTACGTCATCGCCTCCCTCTCACAGGAAACAAAGGATTCCGTCGGCGCCATACGAAAAGCCGGCAAGGACGACATCCTCACCGGCGGCACATCCCTCAACGGCCTGGCGGAGCATATCGGCAAGCTTCCCGGCCTTCCGCCGGCGCTGCAGGACGACAGGTGCACGCTGACCACGCTGGACAGCTGGAGGGGACCGATCCACTCGGCGCTGGGTTTCCTCACCAAACGGTGCTCCTAACCCTTCCCCGCCCCGCGGCGTGATCGGAGGTGGGCCTCCTTCCGGGCCCGGTCGCGACCCATCAGCACGCGCACCTCTTCATTGGTCCGCCAGAGATACTCCGGCGGAAGGTAGAGCATCTCCTCGATATCCCCACAGGTATACTGAATAAGGATCCGTCCGCTTCGGCCGACCTCCAGATTGGTGACAACGATATCCCGTTCGTCGTGGTCGAGATCGTAGTACTCCTCGGCGTAGATGTGGCAGAGCTCGACGGCCCTCTCCTCCAGTGCGGTGCGGAGTCTTCGGTATTCTTCGAATTCGCGTTTCTGCATGGGACAGTCTCCTTTCGGCGGATTCATAGGTCCATTTTAACAAGGCAGCGCATCTCTGTCATGTCACATCGTCCCTGATGGCACAGATCCTCCAAAACTGCTAGGATATGGAGGCTCCATTGCAGCCTGCAGCACCGCATCGGCGGCACCCGAGCCCTCCTGAGCGGCCCTTCGCCGCCCCTGTGCGCGGCGGCGTCCACTGCTGCAATCGAGACACATCCATCCGTTGAAGGAGGCCTCCCCATGCCGCTTTCGGGCATTCTCTTTGCTCTTGCCACCGCGCTCTGCTGGGCACTGGCTCCGCTCTTCTACCGCCGCAATATGGCCGAAGAGCTGCCCTTTTTCAAGATGAACGCCATGCGCTCACTGGGTTTCCTGGGCTTCATGGTCACCGCCGTACTGATCATGCATCCCCCGCACCTCATGGCCGCACCGGGGGTGATCGCCCTCATCGCCTGCGGTACCATCATCGGGAATGTCACCGGCGATCTCTTCTACATGTCGGCCATCGGCGCCACCGGCGTGGGCCGGGCGACAGGCATCGCCAGCATCTACCCTCTGGTGGTCACCACCATCGCCGTCATCTGGCTGGACGAACGGGTGACACTCCCCATTCTCACCGGAACGCTGGCGGTCATCTTCGGTCTGAACCTGCTGCGCAACGTCAAGAGCGTGGGAATGGCCGGCGCCGATCTCAAGAAGGGCTTCCTCCTGGCTCTGGGGGCGGCCCTCTGCTGGGGAACGTCCTTCCCGGTGAGCCGCTGGGTGATGGTGAACACCGACCTGGACTACATCACGCTGAACTTCTGGCGGAGCTGTGCCTTTCTGCCGGCCATCTGGGCCGTCTGGTTCGTGAAATCCAGGACCCTCAAACGGCCGGTGCCGCTGTTCAAGGCACGGCTTGTGACCTGGCTGGAGGTGATGGCCTCCGGCGCCATCGCTCTGGCCATCGCCGGGCTCTGTCTCGCCGCCGCGCTGGACCGGGCCCCCGCCTCGCTGGTCAGCCCCCTCACCGCTTCCAGCCCGCTGCTGGCCACCTTTCTGGGCATGCTGCTGTTCAAGGAGGAGGTCAGCCGGAGGCAGTGGTTCGGCGTGGCCTGCATCGTTGTGGGTACGGTGATCATCGGCCGGTAGGGATCCGGTACGGTCCCTTGTGGTCGCGGCACAACACCACTATACTTGAACAGGAAGGCGGAAACAGTTTCGGAATGCCTGTCCGTCATGGAAGAAACGCAACTCCGAGAAGAAAGGGGAGAGAAGCATGGCAACGCTGGAAACACAGTACATGGGACTGGAGCTGAACAATCCCTTCATCGTCGGGGCGAGCAAGCTCACCGCCGACCTCCCGACCATGAAACAGCTCGAAGAGGCGGGCGCCGGCGCCCTGGTGACCGCGTCGCTCTTCGAAGAGCAGGTCCAGATCTCCAACCAGCGGATGGAAGACCTGGTCATGTATTTCGGGCAACGCCATCAGAGCGAATTCCCCCTCCGCCCCGGTTCGCCGGAATCGGAGGGCGGTCCCGAGGAGCACCTCGTCTGGGTCCGGAAAGCCAAGGAGGCCGCCGACATCCCCGTCATCGCCAGCCTCAACGCCGTGACGAAATCGGTCTGGCGCAAATGGGCGCAGCGGCTTGCCGACACCGGCGTAGACGGTCTGGAACTGAACTTCTACGCCACGCCGACGGACCCCAACAAAAAGGCTCAGTTCATCGAAGAAGAACAGCTGCGCATCGTCGAGGATATCAAAAAGGAGCTCTCCCTCCCCATAGCGGTGAAGTTGAGCCCCTTCTACACCAACCCCCTGAATGTGGTCAGCAGGATGGCCTCCGCCGGCGCCGACGCGGTGGTGCTGTTCAACCGTTTCTTCCAGCCCGACATCGACGTGGACAGGGAACAACAGGTTTTCACCTTCGACCTCAGCGAACCCCAGGAACACCGTCTGCCCCTGCGTTTCGCCGGACTGCTGCACGGCAAGCTCAAGGCGGATATCTGCTGCAGCGGGGGAATCACCGACGCCAAGGATGCCGTGAAGATGATCATGGCCGGCGCCGATACGGTCCAGATGGTGGGCACCCTCTACAAAAACAAGCTCGCCTACCTGGAGACGATGCGCACCGAGATGAACCAGTGGCTGGACGCCCGGGGCTACAAGGGTCTCAACGAGCTCCGCGGCAAGCTTGACAAACTGCACAGCGACGACGAGTACGCCTACGAACGCGCCCAGTACGTCAGCATCCTCATGCAGTCCGGCGCCAGCGTGAACGACTATCCGCTGATCTGAGACGCCTCGAAACCGAAGCAACCCGGACACAGCCGAGGGAGGACCGGTGCCCCGCACCGGCCTCCCTGTTCATCTGTATTCCGACTCTACCGGTACTCCCGCCGTTCGATACAGTAGCAGCTCTCCCCCCGGGGTGTAACAGCCGAACTGCAGAATGTGTAACAGTACCGTTACGCCGGCGCTACGGATGGGTCCAGTACTTCCGGAACCAGGTCTCCATCTCGGCGACCACCACCCCGCCGAGGATCACCAGTCCACCGACCACCACCTGGAGATTCAGCGCCTCCTGTCCCATCATCACAGCCTCTATATATCCCATGGGGCTTTCCAGGGAGAGGATGATGGCCGCATGGGTCTCGGGGCTGAAGCGCATGGCCATGGGCTGGGCCAGAAAGGGAAGCACCGTCACGATGATCACCACAAAGAGGATCCCGCCCCACACCCTGGGGGCAAAGGCCAGCAGATTCGGACAGGGCTCAAAGATGGCGGCCACCACAAGGAGCACCACCCCTGCGGCCGCGATCTGCACCACCGCCAGGGAAAGCGGATCCATCCGCCGACAGAGGTACCCTATGGCCAGCACGTCCAGGGCGATGCCCAGGGCCAGCAGCAGCGAGTAGAGGTCACCCACATTGAAGCTCATCCCCGGGGTGAAGGCCATGATAAAGAGCCCCGCCGTGGTGAGCGCCGCGCCGCTGAAGGCGAACCACGACGGCCGGCGCTTGTAGATCAGTGCGAAGAGAAAGGGCACCATCACCACATTGGCCCCCTGGATAAAGGACTGTTTCCCCGGTGTGGTGATGGAGAGCCCGATGATATGGGCCAGATAGGTACCCGCCACCAGCACCCCCAGCGCCGAAGCCAGCAGCAGGTCCCTGGGCTCCACCCAGCGGAGCCGCCGCCAGAAGATGGCCACCAGGATCCCGCCGCTGATCAGAAAGCGCACGGCGATCAGCCAGAGTGGAGAGACGTATCCCAGCAGCCAGTGGCTTGCTCCGAATCCGGCACCCCAGAAGGCGGCGATCCCCACCATGGCCGCATCGGCCAGGAGCACCTGTTTCCGCGTGGCCGTCAGCTGTGTCTGCACTGTGGTCTTCCAGCATCGTCAGGTTCGTTCACTTGACATCTCCCTGGTCTTCCTCCTGGGAAGAGCTGTCCACCATCCCGGTCCGGCCGAGATGATGTCGGTTCCGCCAGCGGGCCCACCAGCTCTTGACGGCCCAGACCTTGACGTACACGGGCGGGATCACGAAGAGCGCCAGCGTACCGCTGGCCAGCAAGCCGCCGATCACCACCAGAGCCATGGGAGCACGATACGCCCCGCCTACCCCGAGGCCGAGCGCCAGCGGCGCCATGGCGATCATGGAGGTCATGTCGGCCATGACAATGGGCCGGAACCGGACGGTGACGGCCTCCCAGACCGCGTCGCCGGGGGTCATGCCCCCAATGCGCATCCGCTCGGCGTAGTCGACAATCACGATGGCGTTGTTCACCACCAGGCCCACCAGCATGATGACCCCCAGCGCCCCATAGAGGGAGATGGCGGTGCCGGTAAGCACCAGTGCGGGGATGAACCCGATCACCGAGAGCGGCACGGTGAGCATGATAACCAGCGCGAAGAGATAGGACTCAAGAATCGCCGCCACCATCAGGAAGGTAAGCACCACCGCCATACCGAAGGCGATAAAGAGCAGCCGGAAGTTCTCCCGGATGTCTTCCACCTCGCCCCCGTAGTCGAAACGGTAGCCCGGAGGCAGGGAGATCTCATCCATCCCCTGCTGGATACGGCCGAAGGCCTCGCCCACAGAGGTCCCGGAGACATCCGCGTTGACGGTCACCGCCCGTTGACGTTCCTTCCGCCGGATGCTGGTGGGTCCCACGCCGAAGGTGGAATCCGCCAGCAGTTTGAGCGGCACGGTGCCCCCGTTGATGGAGACAGGCAGATTCGGGATCTGGAAGATGTTGTCCACCCTGTCGGGAGCCAGCTTGACCAGGATATCGTACTCCTCGCCGCCCTCCCGGTAGACACCGGCCTTGCTCCCGGTGATGTAGCCCCGGGCTTCGGCAGCCAGATGATCCATATCGATACCGAGCTGGGCCAGGCGCCATCGTTTGGGCTGGAGCTCCAGCTCGGGGCGGCCCAGCTTCCAGTCCGAAGCGGCGTCCACCACCCCCTCGGTGTCGCGCATGATGGCGAGCACCTGCTCGGCGACGCGGTTCAGCACGTTGATCTCCGGCCCCAGCACCGAGATCTGGATAGGCTTGCCCGGTCCGCCTCCTCCCGATCCCGCTGCGCTGATAGCGGCCGTCACGTCGGGGATCGCCGCCAGATAGGGACGGATCATGTCGGCGATTTCGAAGGTGCTCGGGCGATCGGGTGTTTCGTCCATAAAGATCCGCACCCGGCTCTGATTCACCCCGGTGCTGGAACCCCGCCCCCCGATGAGCACCTCCACGGCCTCTACGTGGGGCAACCCACGCACAAAGGCCTCCACATCCCTGGTGACCTCCTTGGTGTAGGAGAGTGACGCCGCGGTGGGCAGCTCCATCTCCACGGTCACCGCACCTCTGTCCGCCTTGGGGAAGAACTCGATGCCCACCCGCGGGAAGAGCATGATCCCCCCCACGAAGAGGAGGATAAAGAACAGCAGCGTCAGATAGGCGTGCCGCAGCGCCACCCGAACCAGGATGTGGTGCAGCTCTTCGAAACCCCGGTAGAGCCACTGGAACCAGCCCGTTGCGAAACGGGTGAGCAGTGTGGGCCGGCCGTGGGAGATCCGGGCGGCCATCATGGGCGTCAGGGTAAAGGCCACCCAGAGGGCGAAGAGGCTGGCGAAAACCACGGTGATGGCGAAATCCCGCAGAAACTGGCCGACGATGCCGCCCATGAAGGCCACGGGGATGAAGACCCCCAGATTGGTGGCCGTGGTGGAGAGGATCGCCAGGGTGATCTCCGAGGTTCCGCGCTCCGATGCCTCCAGCGGCGGCGTGCCCAGCTCCTGGTAGCGGAAGATGTTCTCGATCACCAGGATGGCGTCGTTGACCAGCACGCCGATGGAGATGGCCAGTCCCAGGGTGCTCATGACATTCATGGTGATGTCGGCGGCGTACATGGCGATGAAGGTGGCCACGATGGCCGTGGGCATGGTGAGCACCACCACGATGGTAACCCCCAGCCCGCGCAGAAAGAGGAAGAGGATGAGGGCGGTGAAAAAGATCCCGATCGCCATATCCCGGAAGACATTGCGCACCGATTTGCGGACGAAGTCGGAGTCGTCGTTGGTGACCGTAATGGTGAACCCCTCGGGAAGCTGCCCCCGTACCTCGTCGAGGATGCCATGGATCTCGTCGCTGAGGGAGACGATATTGGCGTTGGGCGAGGCGATACACTCCACGAAGATGGCCTCGCGCCCTCTGTAGGTGGCGTAGCGGCGTTCCTCCGCCGTGGTGTCTTCCACCACGCCCAGATCGCCGAGACGCACCGAAGCGCCGTCCGTCAGGGGCAGCCGGAGCCGTTCAAGCTGGTGGGGATCACCGATTTCGCCTTCCACGCGGACCGAGAGCTCCCGCTCTCCCTTCTGGATATGACCGGAAGGGTCGTTGAAGTTGTTGCGCCTGATCGCCGCGGCCACCCGGGAGAGGGACACGCCGAACTGGTTCAGCCGCGCCGGTTCCAGGTAGACATGGATCTCCCGCTCCCGGCCGCCCAGCAGCTCCGCCTTGGCCAGTCCCTTCAGCTGGGTAAGCTGCCGCTGGATGCGGTTCTCCACAATATCGTAGGCCTGTTCCGGAGGCAGGTTGGAGGTCACCGCCACGGTGAGGAAGGGCTGGGCGTTGATATCGTACTTCTCCACCACCGGATCGCCGGCGTCCTCCGGCAGCGTGCCGGCGATGGACTTCACCTTGTTGGAGACATCCTGGGTCGCCTGCGAGGTGTCCACATCGTAGTCGAACCAGACCACCACAAAGGAGACCCCCTCCAGGGAGTAGCTCTGGATCTTGTCGACCCCCTCCACCTGGGCGGCGGCGTCCTCGACAGGCTTGCTGAGGAGCTGCTCCATCTCGGCGGGACCGGCGCCGCTGTAGGGTGTGGAGACCACCACCACAGGGATGTCCACCTCGGGGAGCAGCGCCACACCGAGATCGAAGTAGCTGTAGATGCCGATCACCACAGCCAGCAGGACCGTGACGCTGGTCAGGACGGGGCGGCGGACGAAAACGCGGATCAGATGCATCGTCTACGGCTCCACCGGCACGGCATCGGGGCTGACGGCCTTCTCCCGGCCGTTCTGGATCCAGACCCTGGCGCCGTCGTAGAGGCTCTCCATCCCCCGGACCACAATCCGTTCACCGGGGTAGAGACGCGAATCCACCTCCACCAGTCCGCCCTGGGCCGCCCCGGTCAGGATGCTCCGCCGCTCCACCTGATCTCCGGAGAGGACAAAGACGTAGTTCTTGCCCTCCTCGCGGCGGATCACCTCGTAGGGCACGGTGACCACGCTTTGCCGGGAGTCCGCCAGCAGCCTGGCCTCCAGATAGGTCCCCGGATAGATGGAAGCCACCGGGTCCAGACGGACGATACAGGGATAGAGGCCCGTGCCCTCCGTCGCCTCGGGATCGATGCGCTTGACGCGGCCTTTGATGACGCTGCCGTCCCGGGAGACACGAACCGGCGCACCTTTGCGGATGGTGCCGGCATCCTGGGGCGGCACATTGATCACCAGTTCCAGGATCTCCATATTGGTCACCCGGAGCAGCTCCCGGCCCGCCTCGGCGATCTCGCCGATTTCGGCGTTCCTGTGGGTGATCACCCCGTCGATCTCGGAACGCACCTTGGTTCGGGAGACGGCGGTGCTCACGCTGCTCAGCCGGGATTTCTTCTGCTTCAGCGCCACATAGGCCTTCTCCACATCCTGTTTGGGCACGCCCCCCGCCTCGTAGAGCTGCTGTTTCCGTTCGTAGTTCCGCTTGGCCTCCCTGTAGTCCGCCACGGCGGCGCTCATGTCGGCGGCCTGGGTCTCCCTGGAGAGTTCCAGCAGCACATCGCCCTCCTCGACGGTGTCGCCCACCTCGACATTGACAGCGGTGATATATTCCCGCACAAAGGAGCCCACCTCCTGTACCACCGAGGCACGCACCCTGCCGTAGTAGCTCTTCCAGAGCTCCCAGGGGCCGGACTCCACAGTCCGGACGACAACCGGAAGCCCCTTTTCTTCGTGGATCTCGGCGATGTTCTTCGGCGGCGGCTGGGAAGGCTCCGGCGCGACCAGCCTGAACACCAGCAGACCGATACCGGCCGCCAACAAGACAAGCCAGAGAGAGATCCGTACCCAGCGATGTGTCCGTCTACGTTCCACCTGTTTCCCCTCCCGCACCTTCCGCCTTCTGGCTGTCGCGACAGCCCGCCGCTGCGACCCTACCGGGCCACCAGCGGCACCAGCTCCTCATCATCGGCGTTTCCGCCGGAGACGACAACCCCTACCCTTCTGCCGCCGGGATCCACCTTGCCGGCGAGCAGCGCCGCCAGGGCCACGGCGCCGCCGCCCTCCACCACCTGGTGGTGCTCGGTGTGGGCGTAACGCATGGCCTCGGCGATCTCCTCTTCACTTACGGCGGCGACACCGGAGATGTACCGTTTGGCCAGGGCGAAGGTGCTCTCCGGCAGATAGCCGCAGAGGGCTTCGGCAAGGGTCTCCTGCTCCTCCACGGGGACGGCGTGCCCGGCCTTCCAGGCCTCCGTCCAGGAGGGATTGGCTTCGGCGTGGACCCCGACAATCGAGATCCCCGGGCGGAGCGCCGTGGCGGCGATGGCCACCCCGCTGATCAGGCCGCCGCCGCTGGCGGGGCAGAGCAGGAGATCCAGCTCCGGTTCGTCCGTCAGCATCTCCAGGCCCAACGTCCCCTGACCGCTGATGATATGGTGGTCCTCGAAGGCGGAGACATAGGTCATCCCCTCTTCGCGGGACAGGCGCGTGGCTTCCGCCTCGGCCTCATCGTACATCGCCCCGGCGATCCGCAGCTCCGCCCATCCTTCGCCTCTGGCGCGGATGGCCCGGCGCTTGGTCTCCGGCGTCACCGAGGGGACACAGATCACCGCCTTCACGCCCAGCATGGCGGCGGCGGTGGCCACACCCTGGGCGTGGTTGCCCGAGGAGGAGGTCACCACACCGCAGCTGCGCTCCTCTTCGGAGAGGGCGAACATCTTGTAGAGCGCCCCTCTGATCTTGAAGGAACCGCACATCTGCCGGTTCTCCCATTTGCAGAAGACATCGGTGCCGAAACGCTCGCTCAGACCAAAGGAGTACTCCGTCGGCGTGTGGTAGATCTTGCCCTTCAGAAAGCGCGCCGCCAGCAGAACATCGGTGATCCCTGTACTGAATTCCATCTGCAACCCCTCCATATCTTACTGTCCGTAACCGCCGAAACGCTCCCGCGCTGCGGCGATCTCCTCCCGCCCGAGCAGGACGGGGGATCCCAGACAAGACGTCCTGTAGTAGACCTCGGCCACATACTCGATCTGTTCGGCGATGGTGAAGGCCTCCTCCAGATCCGTTCCTGCCGCCAGAAGACCGTGATTGGCCAAAAGCACCGCCTTCCCCGCACCGAGGGCTTCCAGTGCGTGCTCCGCCAGCTCCTCGGTACCGAAGGTAGCGTAGCGGGCGCAGGGGACCCGCTCTCCGGCAAGCCCTACCAGGTAGTGCACCGGCGGGATCTCCCACCGCATGGAGGCGATGACCGTGCAGTAGACCGAGTGGGTATGCACCACCGCCCCGGCCCAGGGACACCCGCGGTAGACTGTACGGTGCAAGGGATACTCGCTGGATGGCTTCCGTGCGCCCTCGACGACGCATCCTTCCAGGTCCATCACCACAATGTCCTCCGGTGCGACGGCATCGTACTCCATGCCGCTGGGGGTGAGCGCCATCCGCTCTCCGGACCGCACGCTGAGATTGCCGCCCGTCCCCGTGGTGAGCCGCCGCTCCACCATCTTCCTCCCGAAAACGGCAAGCCCCTCCCGCTCCTTCTGCATCAGCATTGCCTACCATCTCCGAACCGTTGCATTTTCTGTATCCAAACGTCGCACCTATCTTACCCGTGCGCGCAATGCAGGGCAACCATCCCCGGCACATCGTGCTCTACAATAGGAGGAAGAGGAGGGAACGCCCAATGGCCACCGACACAAAGACCGCCCTGGCTACCGCACCGTTCCTCAAAACATGGACAAACATGACATTGCCCACACGTCACCCGAACGGTACTGGTGACGGTTCGCGTGCGGGAATCGCACCCGCAGCAGACGGTGTGGTCTCCCTCGTCGGGATCTTTGGTTGCTGTTGCGAC
>JAIPGA010000035.1 GCA_021736445.1 Synergistales bacterium
GGTCACCCCATCCATGGAGCATCTGCAGGACCGGGATCCGGCGTGGACCGACGCCGGGCTGACCATCCGCTACTCGGGCCCTGCGGAACTGGTGGTGCAGGAAGAAAGAAAACCGGTCTATACCAGGAAGCTCTCCTTCGAGAAGGGGCTTCTCCGTGCCGTCGAGAACCCGGAGGGCGAACTGGAGCAGGCCCCGCTGCGCCTCTACGTCGCCGGGAACGACAGGCCCCTTTCCGAGGAGGAATCCTTCTACGAACTCCGGCACGGACAGAGCGCCTTCATCCAGGTGGAGGCCGGGAGCAGGCGCTTCCGGAGCGAGACCTGGAGGATCCCCGATGCCGCGGAGGTCTCCCTCCAGCCGCCGCGACAGCTGATCCTGGAGCTCCAGGAAGGCGTGGACAGGGTGGTCCACGATTTCGAAGCCGTCGCCACCCCGCCGGGGGACTACATCTATCTCTGGAACCTCGACGACGCCTCGGCGCTCGTCGAGGAGAGACCGGACCCCGGCAGCCACTCCAGGCAGAGCCACCTCTACACGGGACTCCAGCCCGGCGACGCCTTCACGCCCACCGTCACCCTGATGGACAGGAGGGGACGCATCCTGGGGGAGGACTCCATCTCCATCACGGTCATCGAGGGAGCGGGGCGGCACTTCTTCGAGAACGAGGTATTCTGGAAGACCGACACCCCCTTCGCCAACGATCCGTCGGTGGTCTTCCCGGAGGTCCCCCTGCATCTGGAGACGGAGATCACAGGGCTTGAGGGCACCATCGACCCCGGGAGCCCGGAAGGGCGCCGGCTCGCCGAGCTGAGGGCCGGACCGGGGGCGAAAACGGAAGAGGTGATCAAGGAACGCATGCATCAGGAGATGGCCAGGCGGGGTATCACGCTGAGCGACGCACAGATGAACGCCGCCCTGCAGCAGGCCCTCGCTCTGGCCGGTACAGGCACCGCAGAGCAGATGGACCGGCGGATGCCCCTCCTGGCGAGCGGCTACCGGGAACCGGGGACACCGGTCACCGTCTCCCTGACCCTCTCGCTCCCGGCCATCCCCAGGATTCCCCTTTCCATGACGGACAGCCGGGGGGATCCCGTCAGGCTCGACGCCCAGGTGACGGTGCGCGGATGGTTCCTGACGCTGGGAACGGCATCCGGCCCCAGAGAGTCCGGGAACAGCGGCAGGACCACCGTCGTCTGGACCCCCCCGAAGGGGGCGGCAGACGCCTTCGCCGCGAACCTGGTGATGATGTACAGCCTCGAATTCTACACAAGGGGCACCCGCGAGCTCTGGCTGGACGGCGGCTCGCCGGTGGTCTACGAGAATCTGTCGGTTTCCCTCCCGGTGGGAACGGTCTTCTGCCCCCCCGGTGATCCATCCGATCGAGGAGGTGTCCCATGAACCATCCTGTCACGCAGCCCCGTCGCCATCCCGCCGTTCCGGACGCGACACCCCGAAGGCACGGGAACCGGAGAGGGAGGACCGTTGTGTTGCTGGTCGTCCTTCTTCTCGCCCTCTGCGCATCCCGCACCGCAGCGCAGGAAGGAGTCCTGCGCTGGCTGCCGCCCTACACCATGGCCATCCCCAGAGACTGGAAGCCGTTCGTGGAGCGCAACGTCATCGGGTACTTCACCGGCGCCCTGCCAGGCAGCGAGGCCGCCGCGGAGGGTGCTGCCATGGCCGGCATCACCACCACCAGGCAACCTGCACCGAAGGACGGCGACTATCGGAGCTTCTTCGCCGAGATCGAGAAGGAGCTGCGCAGGGAAACCACAAGGAATGTCCGGATCGACAAGGAGGAGATCTCTCTGGGCGGACGTCCGGCCATGTCCTACGCCTTCTCCGGCGAGGTGGAGATCGGCGGGAGCTTCAGGGCGGTGGAGGGCAACATGGTGGTGGGGACGGAACCCGACAGCCAGGGACGCTACCCCATCGTCAGCCTCATGGGCACCGCCTCGTCCATCGCGGAACACCGGGGGGCCATCGACGCCGCGCTGTCCTCGGCCGAAGGGGGGACCCCGCCGCTGGAAGAAGAAAGGGCCTTCGGCTACGGAGCCACCCGGGAGAGCTTCCGGCACACCGTGGGCCCCGCAGCGGCGATGGACGGCGCCATTGCGCTGGCCGACAGCTCGGGCTCCGTGGAATCCCCGAAAATACGCATCTTCGACGCCCGGGGGGAGCGCATCGCCCAGTGGGGCAGCAGAGGAAAGGGCGAACCGGGGACCTTCTCCTATCCCCAGGCACTGGCCTTCGGCCCCGACGGCTCGCTCTACGTAGCCGACAAGGGGTACAGCGTGAAGGCCCATGTCCAGCGCTTCACCAGGGAGGGGAAACCCCTGAAGAGGCTGAAGCTGGACAGGGAATCACTGGGGGAGAAAGGCATCTACAACCCCTCACACCTGGCCGTCACCGCATCGGGCAACGTGGTTGTCGTGGGGGCTACGGAGATCACGAAGGGGACAGAACGGGTACTGGTGTTGTCCGCGGAAGGAGAGCTCCAGTCCGCCTGGGAGATCGGCGAGACCCTCGGGATCGCGGCCCTCCCAGGGGATCGGATCGTCGCCGTGGTCCCCCGGCCCGGCAACGACAGGGCGGAGATGTTCGCCGTCTACAGTCTGGAGGGGGAAAAGCTGCTGGAGTGGCCGTACTACGGAAGCGATCTCCCCTCCACACCCGGTGACGAGGAGGTCTACTTCAGTCCCGAAGAGATCGCCGCCGACAGCATGGGGCGCATCTACGTCTACGACGACAGCTCGGAGGCCATCTGGATCTACGGACCCCGGGGGGACCTCCGAAACGTCCTCCCCACAGGGAAGACCTACGGGATCGTCATGGGGATGGCCGTCACCCCTGCAGGCCATCTGGTTATCCAGGACCGTCCGGGCGGATACAGCCCGGGAGAACCGCAACTCCACCTCCTGCGCAACGCCGCTCCGGCGCAGACGGTAGAACAGACCGCCGGAAGCCCGGGAACCGCTCCGGAATCGGTACGGCACCTGCAACAGGAGCTGGACCGGCTGCGGAAGGCGCTGGCCTTCCTGGAGGAGGCCGCGGCCCTGGAGGAGAGGGGAAACCGCAGGGGCGCCCTGGCCGCCTACAGAGAAAGCCTGAAACTCCACCCCGTTCCCGAGCTGGAAGCCTACATCGCCGCCCTGGCGCAGCGGGTCCCGGAGAGGGATCAGGCGGATGCCGGTGACGCCCTGCACTCCCTGGCGCTCTTTGTCAGCCGCCCCCCCGCGCCGGAAACCCTGGAGGTCTACCGGGGACGGCGCAACACCCCCCTCTCGTTCACCATCACCGGCCGAACCACCGGGACGGTCTGGGGCAGCGGCGTCTACGCCGACACCTCCGACCCGGGCACCGCCGCGGTCCACGCAGGCCTCCTGCAGCCCGGGGAGCGGGGCACCCTGACGGTCATCCTCCTCCCCGGACGGGAGGGATACCTTCCCAGCACACAAAACGGCGTAACCACACAGCCGCTGGATCGTTGCGGGGGGAGCTTCGTCTTCACCGAGCCCCCCTACTGAAGGGGGCCACCGCAACACACCGGGCCGGAGGAGGAGCCCCCTGCCGCCGGGAGTGCTATCATTGGTCCCGGAGGCACCCAGTGACCGGAGCCCGGGACGGTGACAGCCGGAGTTCCCGGTGCTCCGGAGACAGGCGTGCCGGAGGAGGGAACACCATGGAGAAGAAAGCGCGGATCTTCGTCACCCGGAGGATCCCGGAAGCGGGACTGGCGAGACTGCGGGAGGAGACGGCGATGACCCTCTGGGACAGAAGCGAGGAGATCGTCCCCCGGGAGCGTCTGATGGAGATGGCGCCGCAGATCGAGGGACTCCTCGCCCTGCCCAGCGAGTCCATCGACAGGGAGTTCTTCGAGGCCGCATCCCGTCTGCGGATCGTGAGCAACTACGCCGTGGGATACGACAACATCGATGTCCAGGCGGCCCGCGACGCCGGGGTGATGGTCGCCAACACCCCCGATGTCCTGACCGACGCCACGGCGGACCTGGCCTTCGCCCTCATCCTGACCGCCTGCCGCCGGGTCGCCGAAGGGGAACGGCTGGTCCGTTCGGGGCGGTGGAAGAGCTGGGGTCCGGAGCTGCTCCTGGGCAAGGAGGTGACGGGAGCCTCCCTGGGCATCGTCGGCCTGGGACGCATCGGCATGGCCGTGGCGGAACGGGCGGCGGGCTTCCGGATGCCGCTGTTCTACACCGGCACCGGACCGAAGGAGGAGGCCCGCAGGGTCGGCGCCGACTGGCTGGAGATCGGGGAGCTGCTGGCGACCTGCGAGATCGTCTCGCTCCACTGCCCTCTCACGCCGGAGACCTACCACCTCATCGGCGAGGAGGAGCTTGGGCTGATGCGCGACGACGCGGTGCTCATCAATACAGGCCGCGGCGGCCTGGTGGACCAGGAGGCCCTCTACAGGGCCCTCAAGGAGGGCCGGGTCGCCGCAGCGGGGCTCGACGTCTTCGAGCCGGAACCGCTGCCGGCGGACCATCCTCTGCTCACCCTGGACAACTGCGTGGCCGCGCCCCATATCGGCAGCGCCAGCCGGAAGGCCCGGGACGCCATGGCCGAGCTGGCGGCGGCCAACCTGCTGGCCGGTCTGCGGGGCGGGGAGCCGCCGGCCCGTGTCTGCTGACAGGGCGGCCCGGCTCAGTCCTCTGCGGTCTCGGAGAGGAGACTGATCCGGAAGAGCCCCGAGGCGATGGAAAAGCCCATGGTCCCCAGCATCGCGTCGGCGGAAACGCTCTCCCCGCCTTCCAGGTTGAGGCTCGGGGGATCCATCGAGAGATCCCTCCCCGTGCTGGACTGGTTGACCGTGTAGAGACCGTTCACCAGATTGAGGAACTCCAGGATCGACGACTCCGCCAGTTCGTCAAAGCCGGGGATCTCCTCCTCCGCAAAGCGGGAGGCGATCTCCAGCAGTACCGGGGGACGTGCGCTGAGGAGGGTGGAGACCGAGATCCCTGCATCGTTGTAGAGCCGCTGCCGTACCAGACCGTGCTCCTCCGGCAGCGGCTCCTCGCCGAGATCCACGGGGATGGCCTGCCTGTCGACAAAACGGGTGACGCAGCGGTTGAAGAGGTAGAAGTATTCCAGGTACCGCTCGTAGGCAAAGCCTTCACCGAACTCCTCCGCCAGCGGGGCGAGAGAGATGGTGCTGCTCAACCCATAGGCGATCCCGCCGCCCGGGGACAGCTGGCCCTCCTCTTCGTAGGCCCGGCGTGCCTCTTCCATTCTCCCGGCGTCGAGCACACCCCGCCGGAGGAGCACCGTGGAGAGGCGTTCGGCGTGGTTTTTCTGTCTCTCCAGGAGCAGACTCAGCTGCTCCTCGGTCAGGTACCCCAGGGAGACGGCGATCTCGCCGAAGCGGGCGTCCTGCTGTTTCTGCACCCTGCCGATCTCATCCAGCTTCCCCTCGTCCAGGAGCCCTTCGCAGACGGCAAGAGCGCCGATCTCGATATGGCTGCGCTCCGCCTCGGCCAGGGCTTCCCGCAGATCGGCCAGCGGCACGATGCGCTCCCTGAGCAGATACTCGCCGAAGAGCCGGTTAAACATCTCTCGATCCCCCCCTGTCCTGACGCGCGTCATCGATGACCCGGGCGAGGCGTTTCGCTTCCATCGGTTTCTGGAGAAAGTCCATGGCTCCCAGATCGATCGCCCGCTTCAGGTTGGCCTGGGTTCCCGTGGAGGAGGCCATCACCACCCTGGCACGGGGATCGTATTCCATGATCCGCTCCAGCGCCGCAAGACCGTCCATACCGGACATGACGATATCCAGCATCACGAGATCGGGGCGATCCCGCTTGTAGATCTCCACAACCTCTCCGCCGTCGGCAGCCTCCATGATCCGCTCCACCTCAAGGGCCTCCAGCTGGTCGCGCAGCTGTTTCCGCGCGAGCATCGAATCGTCTCCAACCAGAACGGTAAAGGGATGCGCTTGCTCCACCATGACACGATCATACCCCTTTCGTGTAGTGACCTCTCTCGCTTCCGATCCATCGGCTTCCCCCGAAGGCCTTCTTCCCCTCTCCCGTGCCGAAACCGCTGCATCTTCCTGTCGCTACAGAGACTGTACCACAAGGGGGAAACCCTGATAGAATATTGCGAACAGACGAAGAATAGCGTACACTATGGGCGGCCGTAATGTAGGATGATTGGACCTTTTCCACTCCACGTCACCACGATTGGTGTTAGTATAGCACCCGTGCCCGGAGAAGCTTCCCCTTACGGGTTGTTCCCCTTTCCGCTGCTCTTGCCCCGCCCGGCAACGCTCCGGACGCCGCAGGGAATGTGGTGCGCCCGGCATGATGCAAGCGCAGTCGCAGGATAGACCAGGCAGTCCGGCAGAATACCCATGACCAGGGAGGTTGTTGTTATGGAACGAACCATGGTAACGCTTGACGGCAACGAGACCTGTGCCCGCATCGGGCACATGACCAACGAGGTAGTGGCTATCTACCCGATCACCCCATCCTCGCCGATGGGCGAATGGGCCGACCAGTGGTCCTCGGAGGGCAAACCGAACATCTGGGGCACCGTCCCCACCGTGGTGGAGATGCAGAGCGAGGGCGGCGCCTCGGGCGCGCTCCACGGCTCACTCCAGGCGGGGGCGCTGACCACCACCTTCACGGCGTCCCAGGGACTGCTGCTGATGCTGCCCAACATGTACAAGATCGCCGGGGAGCTCACCTCCACGGTGATCCACGTCTCCGCCAGGACGGTGGCCACCCACGCGCTCTCCATCTTCGGCGACCACAGCGACGTGATGGCCACCCGGGGCACCGGCTTCGCCCTCCTGGCGTCCAACTCGATCCAGGAGATCGGCGACATGGCGCTGATCGCCCAGTCGGCCACCCTCCAGTCGCGGGTGCCCTTCCTGCACTTCTTCGACGGCTTCCGGAGCTCCCACGAGATCCAGAAGGTCACCCTCCTCAACGAGGAGGAGGTGCGGGCCATGATGGACGACGAGCTGGTGGCGGCCCACCGCGACAGGGCGCTGAACCCCGACCATCCCATCATCCGGGGAACGGCCCAGAATCCCGACCACTTCTTCCAGGCCCGCGAGGCCTGCAACCCCTACTACGCCGCCTGCCCCGACGTGGTCCAGAAGACCATGGACCGCTTCTACGAGGTCACCGGCCGCCGCTACAACCTCTTCGACTACGTGGGCGCCCCCGACGCCGAGCGGGTGGTGGTCCTCATGGGCTCCGGCGCCGAGGCGGCCGACGAGGCGGTGAGCTACATGGCCGACAGGGGCGAGAAGGTGGGGCTCGTCAAGGTGCACCTCTACCGCCCCTTCTCCACGCAGCACCTGCTGGAGGCCCTCCCCGAAACGGTCAGGACCGTCTCGGTCCTCGACCGGACCAAGGAACCCGGCGCCGAAGGGGAGCCCCTCTTCCTCGACGTGGCCTCGGCGCTCTGTGAAACCCGGCCCTCCGTGCGGGTCGTGGGCGGCCGTTACGGCCTCTCCTCCAGCGAGTTCACCCCCTCCTGCGTCCATGCCGTCCTCAAGGAAGCGGAGAAGGAGGAGCCCAGGAAGCACTTCACCGTGGGGATCACCGACGATGTCACCAGGGAGAGCCTGGAGATGGACGCATCCTTCCACTCCGCCGACCCCGACGCCGTACGCTGCCTCTTCTTCGGCCTCGGTTCCGACGGCACGGTGGGCGCCAACAAGAACTCCATCAAGATCATCGGGGAGAACACCGACCACTACGCCCAGGGCTACTTCCAGTACGACTCCAAGAAGTCCGGCGGCGTCACCGTCTCCCACCTCCGCTTCGGCCCCAACCCGATCCGGTCCACCTACCAGATCAAGAGCGCCAACTTCGTCGGCTGCCACCAGTTCTCCTTCCTGGAGCGCTATGACGTGCTCAAGAACGCCGAGGAGGGCGGCACCTTCCTGCTGAACAGCATCTACGGCCCCGACGAGGTCTGGGATCAGCTGCCCAAAACGGTGCAGAAGCGCATCATCGACAAGAGACTCCGCTTCTACGTTATCGACGGCTACAAGGTGGCCAAGGAATCCGGCATGGGCGGACGGATCAACACGGTCATGCAGACCTGCTTCTTCGCCATCAGCGGCATCCTGCCCAAGGACGAGGCCATCGGCCTGATCAAAAAGACCATCGAGAAGACCTACGGCAAGAAGGGCGAGGCCATCGTCCAGAAGAACTTCGCCGCCGTGGACAACTCGCTGGACAACCTCCACGAGGTCTCCGTGCCGAGTGAGGTCACCAGCACCTTCGACCTCCGTCCGCCCGTCCCCGGGGAGGCGCCGGAGTTCGTCAGGGAGGTCCTGGGTCCCATCATCGCCATGAAGGGCGACGAGCTGCCGGTGAGCGCCATGCCCGCCGACGGCACCTTCCCCACGGGCACCACCAAGTGGGAGAAGCGCAACGTGGCCCTGGAGATCCCCGTCTGGGACCCCGATGTCTGCATCCAGTGCGGCAAGTGCTCGCTGGTCTGCCCCCACGCCTGCATCCGCGCCAAGGTCTACGACCCCGGGGAGCTGGAGCAGGCGCCGGAGACCTTCAAGTCCACCGACGCCAAGTGGAAGCAGTACAAGGGCAAGAAATTCACCATCCAGATCGCTCCGGAGGACTGCACCGGCTGCGGGCTCTGCGTACAGACCTGTCCCGCCAAGAACAAGCAGGACCCCGAGAAGAAGGCCATCAACATGGCGCCCCAGCCGCCCCTCCGCGAGCAGGAACGGGAGAACTTCGACTTCTTCCTCTCCCTGCCCGAAACCAAGCGGGACGAGTTGAACCTCAACAGCGTCAAGGACGTGCAGCTGCTGGAGCCGCTCTTCGAGTTCTCCGGCGCCTGCCCGGGCTGCGGCGAGACTCCCTACGTCAAGCTTCTCAGTTCGCTCTTCGGCGACCGGGCGGTCATCGCCAACGCCACGGGGTGCTCCTCCATCTACTGCGGCAACCTGCCCACCACCCCATGGACAAAGAACGACGAGGGGTACGGTCCCACCTGGTCCAACTCGCTCTTCGAGGACAACGCCGAGTTCGGCATGGGCATGCGCCTCGCCGTGGACCAGAACCGCAAGTACGCCGGCGAGCTGCTGCGGAAACTGGCGCCCCAGGTGGGCGACGACCTGGCGAAAGCCATCCTGGAGGCCGACCAGAGCGACGACGACGGGATCGCCGAACAGCGCAAGCGCATCGCCGCACTGAAGGGCAAGCTGCAGGAGCTGGACAGCCCCGAGGCCAGGCGGCTGCTCCACGTGGCGGAGAATCTCATCAAGCGGAGCGTCTGGATCATGGGCGGCGACGGCTGGGCCTACGACATCGGCTACGGCGGTCTGGACCACGTCCTGGCCTCCGGCAAAAACGTCAACGTCCTGGTGATGGACACCGAGGTCTACTCCAACACCGGCGGGCAGATGTCCAAGGCGACCCCCATGGGCGCCGTGGCCAAGTTCGCCGCCGGCGGCAAGCCGCTGGGCAAGAAGGATCTGGCCCTGATGGCCATGACCTACGGCCATGTCTATGTGGCCCGGGTGGCCATGGGCGCCAGCGACGCCCAGACCCTCAAGGCCTTCCGCGAGGCCGAGGCCTACGAGGGCCCCTCGCTGATCATCGCCTACAGCCACTGCATCGCCCACGGCTACAACCTCGTCCACGGCCTGGAACAGCAGAAGAAGGCCGTCGACGCCGGCCACTGGATCCTGATGCGGTACAATCCCGAGCTCTCCCTGGAGGGCAAGAACCCCCTCCAGCTGGACAGCAAGAAGCCTACGCTGCCGCTTGCGGAGTATGTCTACAACGAGAACCGCTACTCCATGCTCAAGCGCAGCAAGCCGGAGAACTCGGAGCATCTGGTGGAAGGCGCCCAGAAACTGGTCAACGAGCACTGGAGGTACTACGAGTATCTGGCCAACAGGCCGATGGAGGACACAGAGGAGTAGGAACCCCGTCAACACCACTCCCCGCGCTGGAGACACTCCCCCGCGCATGGCGAGCTCCCCGGTTCCAGCCGGGGAGCTCGCCTTTTGCTTCCCTCCGGCCGGATCGCACCGCCGGCCGCCACCTCCATACACACAGACCGAACCGGAGGTCACCGAGTTCGGAGATCTGCGCAGGCTCTTCTCTTGTTACTTGCGATTCGCCGGGTGACGCACTACAATTAGCCTAGGAGTTTATCTGTAATTTTGCGGAGATTTCCGAAAATCGGATCGGACAATCAGGGTTTCCCCTGAATGGAAGTGTGGATATCATGAGATCGCCACTCGCGAGAACAACGGCACAACCGATGGCAGTGCAGAGACTGAAGTGGAGCGCCATAGCTCTGGCGCTTCTCCTGTGTGTCTGGCCATCATTGCATGGAGCGGCTGCGGCCTCTCCTTACGACGGCTATACCCACCGCCTCTACGTGAGCGCCGGGAGCGACGCCCTCGACCCCGACGGGAGCAGCTGGACGGAGGCCTACACCGACCTCCGGAAGGCGCTGCGCCACGCCGAATCCCTCCTGGCCGCAGCACCGGAGGACGGGGCCCCCGTAGCCATCCTCGTCGCCGAAGGCATCTACGCCCCGGGAAAGGCCGGAGAGCGGCGGGCAAGCTTCCGGCTCAACGGCAATGTGGCACTCTACGGGGGCTTCTGCAAGACCGACCCGCGCAGGGAGCAACGGGATCCCCTGAAGTGGCCGACCACGCTTACCGGCGATCTGGACGAAAGCGGCTCCTTCACCAGCAAGGATGCCTACCATGTGGTCTCCATCATCGCACCCTCCACGACCGCCGAAAGGGGGCCGGTGCTTGACGGCTTCCACATCACCGGCGGGAACGCCGACGGCGTCGACGCCGCCGGGGGCGACCCGGAGCACTCCGACAGCGGCGGCGGCATCCTGATCGTCGGAGGGCGCCCTTCCATCCGCAACTGTACCGTCTTCGGCAACACGGCAAGCAGTTTCAGCGGCGGAGGGGGCGGCCTCTTTCTCCTCGACTCATCGGCCACCTTCGCCTGGTGCCGCTTCTTCGACAACAGCGCCGTCAGCGTGACCGGCGGGGGCGGCGCCGCGTTCATCAAAAACGGCGCCCCTGTCTTTTCCAGCTCCATCTTCGTGCGGAATACGGCGGTGAGCCTCTCCATGGGCGGCGGCGGCGCCATCTTCAACTACGGCGGCGCCCCCAGCCTGGCAGGCACACTCCTCTGCCGCAACATCGCCCGGACCGGGGACTTCTCCGGCAAGGGCGGCGGGGGAGCGCTGTTCAATCTCAGCGGAAACGCCGAACTGCGCTTCTCCACGCTGCTGGCGAACAGCGCGCCCAACGGAGAGGGAGCAACGATCTACGACGCCGGCAGGGACGCAGAGCGGCGCGTGACCATCACCGGCAGCATCCTCTCCGCAACGGCGGGAGAGAAACGGGAACCGCAGATCTTCTGGAAAACCACCGCTCCGAAGGTCTCCTCGTCGCTGCTTCCCGCGGAGAGCCCCGCCGTTCTCCGGGAACAGCCGGGCAACCGCTTCGGCAACCCGGGGTTCGTCAACGCCAGAAGCTGTGACATCCGTCTGCAGGCGGCGTCTCCGGCCCGCAACGGTGCCGTCCGGGCGGATCTGCCGGAAGACGCCGCCGATACCGACAACGACACCGACCGCGAGGAGATCCTGCCTGTGGATCTGGCCGGTCGGCCGCGGATCGAAGGAGGGGCCCCCGATATGGGCGCCGTGGAATACCAGCCGGCCTCCGTCGATATCGGAACAACCGCCGACTTCCTGTCCCGGGCGCTGGAGCTTCCCGAACCGAAGGGGGAACGCAGCGGTCTCCGCATCGGCGTAGCCGGCCTTACCAACGCCCTGGTGGCCACGGTATCCGGGGATACCGGCACGGCCCTTCCGGAGAACGCAGGATACGGCATATCCGGGGACATGGGCGTCGGCAGCGCCGACGCCACCTCGGGAGACCGACTGGTGCTTGTGGAGGGATCCGGGAACGCCGGCAATCGACAGTCCGACGCCGGGGGATGCGCAACCGCCTCCTTCCGTTTCTCGTCGTTGCTGTTCTTCCTGCCGGTGCTGCTTCTGTACGCACTGCATCTCCTCAGACGGAAACGATCCCCGGGAGCATACCGTTAAGAGAAAGGAGAGAGAGGAATGGCACAGCTCGCCACAACCTACATGGGGTTGACGCTTCCCTCGCCGCTGGTAGCCTCGGCGGCGCCGCTCACCGAGCGCATGGACAATCTCAGACAGCTGGAGGCAGCCGGCGCGGGGGCGATCGTACTCCCCTCGCTGTTCGAAGAGCAGCTGGAGCGGGAGAGCGAGGATCTCAACGTGGCCCTGGAACAGGGAACGGAGAGCTCCCCGGAAGCCCTGGGCTATTTCCCCGATCTACGGGACTACAACCTCGGCACCGAGGGATATCTGGAGACCATCAAGCGAGCCAGGGCGGCGATCTCCATTCCGGTGATCGCCAGCATCAACGGATCGAAGCGCGGTACCTGGTCGGCCTTCGCCAAAGCGACCGAGGCGGCCGGCGCCGATGCGCTGGAACTCAACACCTACCACCTCGCCGTGGATCCGACCACCACCGGGGAATCGATCGAACAGGAGACCATCGATGTGGTCAGGGAGGTTCGGGAAAGCGTCTCGATTCCCGTGGCCGTCAAGATCTCCCAGGAGGTCACCTCGATACCACACTTCGTGACCAGACTGGGTGAAGCCGGCGCCACCGCCGTGGTGCTGTTCAACCGCTTCTACCAGCCGGACATCGACCTGGCCAATCTGGAGATCCGATCCAGGGTGACCCTGAGCTCCTCTGCAGAGCTCCCGCTGCGCCTCCGCTGGGTAGCCTTGCTGAAAGAACAGGTCCAGCCGGAATTGGCCATCACCGGGGGGATCCACAGTGGTGAGGACCTGGCGAAGGCCCTTCTCTCGGGGGCACAGGTGGGCATGGTCACCTCGGCGCTGCTGCAGAACGGCCTCCATTATGCAGGCACCATCCTGGAACAGCTGCAGCGGGTGATGGAGGACCACGGCTACGAAGATGTCGACGAGATGCGCGGCGTGCTCCGCCAGAAAAGGGACCGCGATCTTGCGGCCCTGACCCGGGCCAACTATGTGCGGGTACTCAGCTCGTATTCCTAGAGCAGCACCCTGTACCCAGGCATGACGCAGAAAAGGGGGGTGTGAGATGGGAGGATTCCTCGGCAAAGCGTTGCGGCAGAAGGTTTTCCTTGCCGTCGCGGGTATTCTGCTGCTCTGCACGGGGGCCGCCGGACAGCAGGTGGTATCCGGCCCGCCCTCCTCTTCCGGAGCGGATGCGCTCGACGGCACTCCGGAAAGCAGTGATCTGGAGCTGACGCTCTCCAGGGACGCGCTGGCGGATGTCTCACCGGACCTGGACAGAGGCGTCCAGCTGGCGGACATCTCGAGCAGCGCCGACCTCTCGCCGGATTTGCTGCCCCTCAACTTCGAGGTGCTGCGACGCCGGGCCGCCCGGCAGGGAGAACAGCCCGCGGAACCGCACACCCCTTCGGACACATCGCCCCAGGACAGCGGACGGACCGACACCGCCGGGGAGGGTTCCACCGTGGAGGACAGGTATCGGGACAGCGTCGATGACGACGACGGGGCTCCGGACCGGGACAACGAAACCCGGTACAGTGAAGGCGCCCGTCTGTTCGGCGGCGTGCCTTCCATCACCGAACAGACCTTCTCTTCTCCGATGGGATCCGTCTCCGCCGACCACGGCGTCGGCACGATCGAAACGGTGCAGAGCCCGGCGGAAACGGCGGTATCGGAGAGCGGCGGGGATGTCCTCTCCGAGGACGAAAACGGTGCGGAACCCCAGGAAGGCGGGGGGCAGTCCGGCGCACAGCCGCCGGTCACACCCTCTCCGGGAACCGAGCCCACCCAGAGCGCCGACATCCTCCCCGAGCCGGTCTCGGTCAGCGGCGACAGCGGAGGCTCCTCCGTGATCCCCGCTTCGCCTACCGTCAACGACGGGGAGACAGAGACCGAGGACGACAGCGAGAGCAACGACGTCGGCGTCGGTGGAACCGAGGTCATCGAGGAACCCGAACGGGATCCGGTCCCCTCGCTCCTCGGCCCGGCCGGCGACCTCCCGGGGGGCGTTACCGTCCCGGTGCTCCACTCCCCCCTCGGTGCCGATGCCCTGGCTTCCGTGGCCGCCGTGGAGGTCCCCCTGGACAACACCTGGGACCAGGTCACCGCCGCTGCAACCCGGGTCACCGCCGCAGCGATCCTGCAGGAGGAATCCGCGCTCGCCACCGGAGACGGCTCCTTCCGCGGCGAACGCTGCCGCATCTACGCCTCCCTGTCGCTTCCCCTCGAGGAGGAACAGCTCCCCTCTGCGGATCTCCCCGTCGCCGCGGTGGTGGTGGACCTCTTCCCCCTCTCCCGGGACCTGACGCCCCTCTCGCCGGACAGTGCGGACACCCTCTTCAGAGAGGCCGACCTGGCGGTGGGCCGCACCGACCAGAGCCTGACCTCGCTGTTCAAGACCGCCCAGAAGGCGGGGATCCCCTACGAGAAGCTCTTCACCACTGTACTGCCCGGAGACGGAAGCCTGCAGATCAGAGCGGCCCTCGCGCTGGTCGACGGGGCCGCCCCGGAGGGGACCGACCCAGTCACCGCCACCGATCAGGGCTATTTCATCGTCTTCGACGGGGAACGCGACGGCAAAGCATCGGCGTCGCTGCTGCTCAGGGAGGCTCATCCGGACGAGGCCGGCGGGTGCGCCGTCGGAACAGCACTGTGGCCCCTTCCGCTCCTGCTCCTTCCGCTGCTTCTTATCGTCAAACGTTGACCAAGCACAGCGACGACCGCTAGAGTCCCTTCAGGGGCTCTAGCGTGTTTCCCCGGCGACCTTCTGCCATCCCCTGGCGGTCAGCGCACCCAGGAGCAGCACCTGTGCGGTGAAGTAGATCCAGAGCAGCATGATCATGAAGGAACCGGCAAATCCGTAGAGCGATGCGTAGAGGCTCCCGGCAAGCAGTGGAGCGACGGCGGACTTGCCCGCAATAAAGGCCATCGCCGCCACGACGGCGCCGAGCAGCGCCTCCTGCGAACGCACCTTCGCCCTGGGAATGAAACGGTAGATCACAAAAAAGATGACAACCACCAGGAAGGCGGAGCCGCCGAAATCGATCAGTTTCATGATGTGCAGGGTGTGCAGTGAGACCACGCCCCATCCGAAATAGTGCTCCAGCACCGCCCGTACCGCACCGAAGAGGGCGCTCAGGAAGGGAAGCGCCGCCAGCGCCACGCTGACACAGAGCGCCATGGCGAGGCCCACAAGCCGGCCGGTAAGCCAGGAGAGCAGCGTGGACCCCTTCGGGCCGCGCCATTCCCAGATGACATCAAAGGCCGAACGGACATGGACACCAAGCTGGGTCACCCCGAAGACCACCGTGACGACCCCGACCACTGTGGAGAGTCGGCCGGCCTCCTTGCCCATAAGCTCGTGGAGCATCCGGAGCAACACCCCTGCCTCGCGGTCGCCGAAACAGGCACGGGCATACTGGGCCAGCGTGTCGTAGGCCGGCCCCTGGCCGAGAAACATCCCTACGGTAAGCAGAAGAAAGAGCAGTGTGGGAATGATGGCGATCACAGCGTAAAAGGCCAGCCCGGCGCCGAAGATCCACGCCCTGGTTCGACCCCACTCCCGGACCACCTGCGCGCACAGTCTTGTCACAGCACCGCCGCGTCCCACCCTACCATGCCCCCGGGCCTTCAGGCCATCCTGTCGACCCTGACGCCGGTCCCCCCGCCGCTGTCCTCCGGAGAGGAGCGTCGGCCGGCCTTCCTTCCCCTGTCTTTGCGCCCTTTTGTCCCCCTGCCTTCAAAGAACTCCTCCCAACTCTGCCCCTGGCTGTCGTGACGGTTCTTCCGCCGGACACGCTTGTAGGTTGTGCGTTCCACAGGTCCCACTCCGCCGACCGTTCTCCCGTTGTCATCCGCCATGCCCCTCCCTCCTTTCACTGTACTGTATCGGATTTGTACCAATAAAATCAATCAGGAGCGCTGATTCCCCTCCCCCAGGGGGGGGTACCACCGGCCTGGAGGATCCTCACAAATCCGCCAACCGGCCTATCCACCTCAAACAAAAACCATTACAATGTAAGGAGAATCGCACACACCCTCGACAGAAAAGGTGGGACAATCATGAGACTCGTTGTTCTCGCTATCCTGATGATCCTGACCGCCCAGTTTGTGCTTGTGGCGGGACACCGCGCCTGGGGCGCCGAATCCGACACCCTGGAGCTCTACGACGCCACGGCCGACCGCATGTATCAGGCGGAGCCCGTAGCCAAAAGCGACGCCGCCTGGAAGAAGACGCTGACGGCGGAGCAGTTCCATGTCGCCAGAAAACACGGCACCGAACGACCCTTCTCCAACGAATACTGGGACAACCACGCCGAGGGGCTCTACCGATGCATCTGCTGCGACACCGATCTCTTCCTTTCGGAGGCGAAGTTCGACTCCGGCACCGGCTGGCCCAGTTTCACCGCCCCTGTGGACGAGGCCAATGTGGGCAACGAGAGCGACCGGAGCTTCGGCATGACCCGCACCGAGGTGCACTGCCGCCGCTGCGGGGCGCACCTGGGTCACGTCTTCAACGATGGTCCGCAGCCCACGGCCCTCCGCTACTGCATCAACTCGGCGGCCCTCGACTTCGTGCCGGAAGCCGAACAGAAACCACACAAGACGGCGCAATGACAGACGGCGGCGCCCGACAGATACTGTGTTCCCGTTGAGCAGTTTGCTATAATATATGGGAAAGCGCCTTCCGCTCTGTTGCGGGAGTGCGGACACTCTGGACAGGGAGGCTACGCTATGGGTTTGATATCGGGAATGATGGGCAACGCCTCAGTGATAGAACCGGCGGAGCTGGCCAAGGAGTACACGCCGCTTCTGGCGGAGGGCGAATCGCTGCAGATCGGTTTCAGGCTGATCCGGGACACCTTCATCTTCACCGACAAACGGCTCATTTTGGTGGACAAACAGGGTATTACGGGCAAAAAGATCGAATACCACTCCATCCCCTACGACAAGATCACCAACTTCAGCATCGAGACCTCGGGGCACTTCGATCTGGACGCCGAGCTGAAGATCTGGATCTCCGGACGGGGGGAGCCCTTCGCCAAGCAGTTTTCCAAGAAGGTGAACATCTACGATGTCCAGAAGGTGCTGGCCACCAACGTCCTGAAATAGACAGGGAAGCCCCCCTTGCGCCGCCCACCCTGCGGGGAGAGAATAGCAGGTGCGCATACCACTGGAATGACGGAAGGTGAGAGCATGACGGGCAAAACAGTACAGATCCTATTGCTGACGGCACTGGTGGGGGTTTTCCTGGCCGGAGGGGCACCGCCCTGTCCGGCGGCGGAGTTCGGCGAGGTCTGGGACAAGGCCTACGACAAACTGGAAAAGACCCTCGAGCTCATCGACAGGCAGGAGGAACTGCCGGAGAAGAAGCTCTTCGGCACCGACAGGGAGGAGGGCGCCAGGGAGATCGAGGAACACCTCAACGAGGTGATCTCTATCCTTGTGGACTCGCCCACCAACACCTACAGGCTCCGGGTACGGAATGCCCGGGAACGGATCGCCGAGCTGCGTTCGGAGATCGCCGAACTGCAGCGGGAGCGGATCAGCGCACCTGCAGAGAGCAAGATCCCCTTCCGCCAGACCAAGGAGAAGATCGACGAAGAGATCGCCGACAAGCGCGCGTACATCGAGGCCAACAGGGAAGAGATCGAGAAAACCCAGAAACAGCTGGCCGACAAACTCCGCGAAGCAGGGCTGGACGCCACCGACGAGCAGATCAAGGGTCTGCTCATGAGCATCAGCGGCAACGACATCGTCAAGATCTACGCAGCCTTCGAGAACATCCGCAATGTCACGGAACAGCTGATGCAGCTCATGAAGGAGAACCGCGACAACATCGACGTGGCCCGGAAGTACTACGGCATCTACGCCGTGCTGCTCCGCACCGCCGTGACCATGCAGGAGAACTTCCTGCAGAAGGTGGACGACAGCTACCTCCCCAGACTGGACAGCATCATCTCCGAAGCCCGGGGCATCATCGGCGACGCCCGGCAACGCATCTCCAGCGGGGACTACACCACCGGCCAGCGGGAGATCCTGCGGGACAACATCGCCTCCAACGAGCTCACCATCAAGGTAGCGCGGCTCTACAAGCAGTATCTGCACAGACAGTACGACCAGGTGGCACAGCGGCGCGACGCCCTGCAGCGGCAGGTGGACGTGGCCATGAACACCTACCGCACCGTCACCCTGAGCAGCAATCTGATCTCCCTGATGGAATCGAGCGACAAACACATCTCCCTGCTGACCAAACTGGAGATCCCTTCGATGGTCTCCTTCGACAACCAGTCCATGCAGGAGGAATTCCAGCGGCTCACCGTCAGACTCGAAAGGTAATCGCGTATTGCCAATAGGAGAAAGGCGTGCTATACTCCTCTTGAGATCGATTCTCATGAAAGGGGGCGGACTCCATGCCTGGATACGACAGCACCGGCCCGGAAGGACAGGGCCCGAAGACGGGCAGAGGTGCGGGACGTTGCGGAGGCAACAGCCCGGACAGTGTTCCCCCGGTCGGAACGGCCCGTCGCGGCAGAGGCCGCGGTGCGGGGCGTAGGCGCGGTGCCTGGCAGGGCCGGGGACGCCGCCGATAGAACGTCCGACATGTGCATGACGCGGCGAATCACGCGTTGATACCACATAGGTTGTGCCTCCCTCCCGAAACACTCTTTCTCCTCTCTCCGGGCTGCCCCTTGCGGGGCAGCCCTTTCTGTATTTTTTCCAGGGGGCGTCTCCGAGCCATCCCGAACCCGCCCTGGCGCGGCGGGCTCCGCGAAAACGGTACAGGTCCTTTATGCTATGATGCTAATGCTGGCGCATGCCCAGAGACGCCGCGGGAGGAATCGACCTATGGACCAATCGATGTACCGACATATCAAGGAGCTCGCCCCGGTGGCCTACGCACACCTCAAGATCATTGAGAGCGAGCGGGGAACGCCGGCGGATCTCCTCTTCCTCGACGTCAACAAGGCCTTCGAGGAGCTCGCCGGGCTGCGGGAGCAGCAGGTGGTCGGCAGGAAGGCCACCGAGGTCTTCCCCGGAATCGGGAAATCCTCCTTTGACTGGATCGGAACCTGCGGCGAGGTGGCCCTTCAGGGTACCGACAAGGCCTTCGAGGCCTACTGCGCATCCCTGGGGAGACACCTCCGGGTCACCGCCTACGCACCGGAAGCCGGTGAGGTCGCCGGCTTTTTCATCGCAACGACAGGCACCGATGGGGAGGACACCCTCCCGAAGGAAGAGGAGCGCCGCCGCCGGCACGCGGCCAATATCCTGGCGGCCACCGGCGCCGGCATCTGGGAGTGGAACGTCCAGACCGGCGAGGTGGTGTTCGGCGAACGGAGCGCAGAGATCCTGGGACACAGCCTGCAGGAGATCCACCCCTTCACCATCTCCGACTGGTTCGAGCGGACCCACCCGACGGACCTCCCCGCCTGCAGGGAGATGATCGACCAGCACCTCAGCGGCCGGCGGGAGCGTTTCGAATGCGAACACCGGGTGCTCCACAGGAAAGGGCACTGGCTGTGGGTAGCCAACCGGGGGAAGGTCATCGCCTGGAACCCCCAGGGCCGTCCGCTCTGGGTCTACGGCACCCTTCTGGACATTGCGGAACGGAAGAGCGCCCGGCAGGAGGCGGAAGAACAGCGGAAACGGCTCACCAACATCCTGGAAGGAACCGGCGCCGCCACCTGGGAATGGAACGTCCGGACCGGGGAGCTGCTCGTCAACAGGCGCTGGGCCGAGATGCTCGGCTACAGGCTGGAAGAGCTGCAGCCCGGCAGCATCGATACATGGAAAGAGCTCACCCATCCCGAGGACCTCCACCACAGCATGGCCCAGCTGGAACGCCACTTCCGGGGCGAAACGCCCCGGTACGAAAGCGAACTGCGGATGCGGCACCGAGATGGACGGTGGATCTGGATGGTCGACCGGGGCAAGGTGATCTCCCGTACCGAAGCGGGGGAACCCCTCTGGGTCTACGGCACCCACCTGGACATCACGGCCCGCAAAGAGGCCCGGGAGGAGATCGCGAGACAGCGGGAGCGGCTGGCCAATATCATCGAGGGAACCGAAGCGGGCACATGGGAGTGGAACGTCCGGACCGGTGAAACCATCTTCAACGAACGCACCGCCCGCATACTGGGATACAGGCTGGCCGATCTCGAACCGACGACAATCCAGACCTGGGTCGAAATCGCCCACCCCGAGGACTTCCAGCGATGCCAGTCCCTTTTCCGGGAACATCTCAAGGGCCCGAAGCCCTTCTTCGAGTGCGAACACCGGGTCTGGCACGGCGATGGGCGCTGGATCTGGATCCAGGACCGCGGGAAGGTGGTCTCCCGTACTGAAACGGGAGAACCGCTCTGGGTCAGCGGGATCATCCTGGACGTCACGGCACGGAAGGAAGCGGAAGAGAAGCTCCGGATCAGCGAGGAGCGGGCCACGGCGGCCAACAGGGCCAAAAGCTCCTTCCTGGCCACCGTGAGCCACGAGATCCGCACCCCCATGAACGGCGTCCTCGCCATGACCGGACTGCTCTTCGATACGCCGCTCACCCCGAAACAGCGCCACTACGCCGAGATCGTCCGCTCCAGCGGCGAGGCGCTGCTCCATCTTATCAACGACATCCTGGACTACTCCAGGATCGAAGCCGGCAAACTCAGTCTGGAGTGCGAGGACTTCGATCTCCAGGACATGCTGGACGACTTCGCCGACTCCATCGCCCTCCAGGCCCACCACAAGGGCCTGGAATTCGTCTGCACTCTAAACCCCGATGTCCCCACCCTTCTCTGGGGCGACCCGGGTCGACTCCGGCAGGTCCTCACCAATCTCGCCGGCAACGCCATCAAATTCACCGAACAGGGCGAGGTGACCATCACCTGTTCGTCGCTTTGCACGACGGAAAGGGAGGTTCTGCTGCGTTTCTCCGTCCGGGACACCGGCATCGGTATCCCGGAAAAGGACCGGGAGCGGCTCTTCGAGGAGTTTGCCCGGCTTGAGGGAGAGGCGAAGCAAAACGAGGGGACCGGCCTGGGGCTCGCCATCTCGCGACGGCTGGTCGAACTGATGGGCGGAGAGATCGGCGTGGAGAGCACACCTGGAGAGGGCTCCACCTTCCGGTTCACAGCGCGGCTCGCCAGGCAGTCCCGGGACGCCGGAGCCCCTGTGCCGCTCACGGCACTGGGGGACATCCCCATTCTGATAGCCGACCGGAACGACCTCCGCCGCGAGAGCCCCCGCAATACCACCCCCGCCTGGGGCATGCGGAGCACAACAGCGGCAAACGGGGTGG
>JAIPGA010000036.1 GCA_021736445.1 Synergistales bacterium
ATGGCGCAGCAGAGCGCCGAGGAGCGGGTGAAATCGGCGGAACATCAGGCGTACACCATCGTCGAGGAGGCCCAGTCCAGAGCGGAACGGCTGGTGACGGAGGCCCAGTCCAAGGCCGAACAGCTGGCCGGCAACGCCGAATCCCGTGTCGAATCGGCCCACTCCGAGATCGCCCGACTCGATCAGATCAAAAAGCAGATGATCGCCGAGCTGCGGGGATTCCACTCCCGTCTCGGCTCCATCCTCGATGCCGAGCAGAGCGAGGGCGGTGCGGCCCGGCAGAGGGACCAGGTAGCGGCAGGTGAACAGGGCTGACCCGGAAGGACCTGCACCCCACCAGCGGGGTGCAGTACCTCAGAGGGGTGGGGCCCAAAAAGGCGGGGCTATTGCGGCAGCTGGGTGTCGAAACAGTGGAGGACTTCCTCTTTTTCTTCCCCCGGCGCTACGAAGACCGCCGCAATGTCCTCACACCGGCGGAGCTGCAGCCCGGCGAGGGCCGGACCGTGGCCGCCCGGGTGCTCTCCCTGGAGAAGCGTCCCGTCAAGCAGGGGAAGCTCGACCTGATCAGGGTGCTGCTCACCGGCCCGGGTGGCGAGGGGCGGGCCGTGGCGGTCTGGTTCAACAGGAAGGGGCTCGAACGGCTCCTGGCGCCCTCCACGCTGCTGCTGCTCCACGGCAAGGCGGAGGTGCGCTACGGCGAGCTCCAGCTGTCCAGTCCCGACTTCGAGATCTGTGAAGAGGACCCCCGCAGACGGGGGGCCATCGTCCCCGTCTACGCCTCCAGCGGCTCCCTGACGCAGAAGTGGTTCCGGGATCGTATCGGCGAGCTTCTGAAGCGAACCCCCGAGCTGCTCGAGGAATACCTGCCCCGGGACATCCTGCAGCGCCACCGCCTCCCCCCCTTGAGGGAGGCGCTTTCCACCATGCACTTCCCCCCCGACGAGAAGGCCTGGCGCCGTGCGCGCAAACGATTCGCCCTGGAGGAGCTGCTCTTTCTGCAGACCGCCTTCGCCCTCCGGCGGAAGCGTCTCCCCCGGCAGGTGGACGCCCAGGCGCTCCCGCTGCAGGGACCGCTGGTGACGTCCTTTCTCGAATCGCTCCCCTTCGCGCTCACCGAGGCGCAACAGCGCGTGCTCCGGGAGATCGGGGCGGAACTCTCCGGGACCGTGCCCATGAACAGGCTGCTGCAGGGGGACGTGGGGTCCGGCAAGACGGTGGTGGCCCTGATCGCCATGCTCACCGCCCTGGACGCCGGCAAACAGGCCGCGCTGATGGTCCCCACGGAGGTGCTGGCGCAGCAGCACGAAGGGAAGATCCGGGAGTTCCTCGAACCCCTGGGCGTTGCCCCCGTGCTGCTGACCGGATCGCTCCGGCCCGCCGAGCGGGAGGCCCGGCGCGAGGCCATCGCCGCCGGGGAGGCCCGACTGGTTGTGGGGACCCACGCGCTGATCACCGACGGGCTCTCCTTCGCCGATCTGGCGGTCGCCGTGGTGGACGAGCAGCACCGTTTCGGCGTGCGGCAGCGGATGGAGCTCTCCGGCAAGGGACAGGCGCCGCACGTGCTGGTCATGACGGCCACGCCCATCCCGCGCACCCTGGTCCTCGGCGTCTACGGGGATCTCTCCGTCTCGGTCATCGACAGCCTGCCGCCGGGGCGGAAGCCGGTGGGCACCTGGTGGATCCCCGAGGAGCGGCGCGGCGAGCTGCTCGACTTCGTCCGGCGCGAGGCCGCGGCGGGGCGGCGGATCTTCTGGGTCTGCCCCCTCGTGGAGGAGAGCGAGCAGCTGGAGGCCGCCGCCGCCACGGCCAAGTACGAAGAACTCGGCGAGCAGCTTGACGGGGTGCGCTGCTCCCTCCTCCACGGCAGGATGGGGAGCGAGGCGAAGGCCTCGGTCATGGAACACCTCGCCGCCGGCGAGATCGATCTGGTGGTGAGCACCACCGTCATCGAAGTAGGGGTAGACGTCCCGGAGGCCACGGTGATGGTCGTCGAGGACGCCCACCGCTTCGGCCTGGCCCAGCTCCACCAGCTGCGGGGGCGGATCGGACGGGGGGACCGTCAGGGCTACTGCTTTCTGCTGGGTGTGCCCCCCACCGGGGAGGGGAAACGGCGGATCAGGGCCATGTGTTCCACCACCGACGGATTCGCCCTGGCCGAGGAGGATCTCCGTCTGCGTGGCCCCGGCGAGGTCTGCGGCATCCGGCAGCACGGCCTGACGGATTTCCGGGTGGCCGATCTGGTGCGCGACGCCGGGCTGCTCCAGCTGGCCCGCGAAGAGGCCGAGGCCCTGGTGGAGAGCGGTCTCCAGGACTACCCCGACTTCCGCTCCCGGATGGCGTGGTTTGTCGGCGAACGCCTCGGCCTTGCCGTAACAGGATAGTTGCACTTGTGGAAAGAAACCGGAATCGGTACAATAACGGCATAGTTCTGGAGACAGGACCGCCCCGGAAACGGGGAAGCACCGTACATTGACAACCCCATAAGGAGTGTGGCACATATGACGATTATCGTTGCTGTAATTGGGGTGGCTCTCGGTGTCGCCGGGGGATACCTCTTCCACAAGATGCTGGTCGAAAAAGGCGTCGCCGATGCCCCCAAACGAGCCGAGGAGATCATCAGGGAAGCCGAAGAGAGCGCGGAACGGCAGAAACGGGATATCCTCAACGAGGCCCGGGAGGAAACGCTGCGGCTGCGGGACGATACGGAAAAGGAAGTGAAGGAACGCCGTAACGAACTGCAGCGGGCGGAACGGAGGCTCGAGCAGAAAGAGGAGAACCTCGACAGAAAGCTCGAAGCCCATCAGCGGCGGGAGGAAGAGCTCAAGGACGAGCAGCGGCAGGTGCAACAGCGGCTCATGGAGGTGGAGGAGACCAAGCAGCAGCAGCTGGTCCGCCTCGAGGAGATCGCCGGGATGAACCGCGAGGAGGCCAAGGCCCATCTCCTCAAGCAGGTGGAGCAGGAGGCGGAACACATCATCGGCCTCAGGCTCAAGGAGATGGAAGAGCAGGCCGCCCGGGACGCCTCACGGAAGTCCAGGGACATCGTGGCCCAGGCCATACAGCGCTGTTCCGTGGAGCACACCGCCGAGGTGGCCGTCAGCGTGGTCAACCTGCCCTCCGACGAGATGAAAGGGCGGATCATCGGCCGGGAAGGCCGCAACATCCGGGCCTTCGAGACCCTCACCGGCGTGGACCTCATCGTCGACGACACGCCGGAGGCGGTGACCGTGAGCAGCTTCGACCCCGTGCGGCGCGAGGTGGCGAGGCGGTCCCTGGAACGGCTGATCAACGACGGACGGATCCATCCGGCGCGGATCGAGGAGCTCATCCAGAAGGCCCAGCAGGAGGTGGAGGAGCAGGTCCGCGAAGCCGGTGACGGAGCGCTGCTGGAGACAGGGGTGAAGACCCTCAATCCGGAGCTCGCCAGGCTGGTGGGACAGCTCCGCTTCCGCACCAGCTACGGCCAGAACTCCCTCTCCCACAGTCTCGAGGTCGCCCATCTCGCCGGTATCATGGCCAGCGAGCTGGGGCTCGACGAGACCCTGGCCAAACGGGCCGGACTGCTGCACGACATCGGAAAGGCCGTGGACCACAAGGTAGAGGGACCCCACGCCGTGATCGGCGCCGATCTGGCGAGGAAGTACGGCGAGCAGAGTCTCATCGTCAACGCCATCGAGGCCCACCACGAGGATGTGGAGACCGAGAGCGTCTACGCCGTCCTCATCGCCGCCGCCGATGCGGTGAGCGCCTCCAGGCCCGGCGCCAGGAGGGAGAGCCTCGAAGCCTACATCCGCCGGCTGGAGAAGCTGGAAAGCGTGGCCAAGTCCTTCAACGGTGTCAGCAAGGCCTATGCGATCCAGGCCGGACGGGAGGTCCGCGTCATGGTGACGCCCAAGCAGTCCGACGACGGTTCGATCCACAAGCTCGCCTACGATGTGGCGCGTAAGATCGAGGGCGAGATGAAGTATCCCGGCCAGATCAAGGTGACCATCATCCGTGAGAGCCGGGCCGTGGAATACGCGAAGTAGGCCTTCGATGCGGGTCCTCTTTATCGGTGACATCATCGGGCGCCCCGGGCGGAAGCTGCTGTCCCGGGTGCTGCCGGAACTGAAGCACCACTATGGTCCTTTCGATTTCTGCATTGCCAACGGTGAAAATTCGGCTGGAGGGTTCGGCATCACCAAAAAGATAGCCGACGAGCTCTTCGGCCTGGGAATAGACTGCCTGACAAGCGGGAATCACATATGGGACAAGCGCGAGAGCTACGGCGTCCTGCAGGAGGAATCGCGACTCCTGCGCCCCGCCAACTACCCGCCGGGATGTCCCGGCGGCGGGTGGACCACGCTGGAGCGCTTTGGAAAGCGTCTCGCCGTCTGCAACCTGCAGGGGCGGGTCTTCATGCCCGCTACGGACTGTCCCTTCCGGGAGGCCGACAGGCTGCTGGAGCGAACGGAGGAACGCTGTATCCTGGTTGATTTCCATGCGGAGGCCACCTCGGAGAAGATCGCCATGGCGCGCTATCTCGACGGCCGCGCCTCGGCGGTGGTGGGCACCCATACCCATGTCCGGACAGACGATGCGGAGGTGCTCCCCGGGGGAACGGCCATGATCACCGATGTCGGCATGACCGGCGGACACGGCGGTGTCATCGGCATGGAGCCCGAGGGCCCCCTCTCCCGATTCCTGAGCGGCATGCCCGCCAAGTTCGAGGTGGAGCGGCACGACCTCCGTCTGCAGGGCGTGGTCGTGGACATCGACGACGAGACGGGCAGAGCCATGGAAATCACGGGTATCACCCGGCGCGGGGAGGACGGCGGCTGATCCTCACCGGGGAGAAGGAGCATCCATCCCAGGTACGAGAGATGTGTCCAAAAAAGGGAGACCGCAGGAGGAGCATTCCTCCGCGGTCTCCCTTTTTGTGTCTGCGCCGGCGGCTTGCCCAAGTCCCCGCAAGGTGTGACAATAGTATGTGAAACCGATGCCGCGGAGAACGCCGGCGGAGAAACGGAAGGAATGCGCCGCCCCCTGCGGGTCGATGCGTTCCATAAACCCATCGAGGAGGGAACACCATGACCTACAGCTGTCCCATCGCCACCAGCACCAACAACACGAGACTGCGGACACCCGAGGATATCTCGCCCTTTTCCGGCATGTGCGCCGTCTGCACCAACCAGTGCCCGGGATTCTGCGAGATCGGCAAGTCCGTGACGGAAGGCCCCGAGGCGCTCTACCCCACGGCGAAGGCGACCTCCCAGGCCGCCTCGGAGAAGGACTACCCCGTGGACTTCTCGCAGTTCAACATCAACGGCCGCTGTTTCGGCGACTTCGGGACCGAACCGGGAGGACTCGCCTACAGCCACGTGGACCTCTCCTGCGAGCTCAAAGCGGGCGAGGGCACCATCAAGCTGAAGGCCCCCTATGTCTTCCCGGCCATCGCCAAGCTGAACTGGAAGGACTACTACGCCGGGGCCGCGCTGGCCGGCGTCATCGCCGTGATCGGCGAGGACCTGCCCACCAGCGACCCCGACGCCGTGGTCGAGAAGGGACGCCTGGTGGACGCCCCCCGGCTGCGGCGGATGCACGAGGCCTTCTCCCGCTACGACCGGGGCTACGGCACCCTGGTGCTGCAGGCCAATCCCGACGACGACAAGCTGGGTCTGCTGGAGTACGCCCTGGAAACCGTGGGATTCGAGTCGGTGGAGCTCAAGGTGGGGCAGGCCGCCAAGGGCATCCAGGGCATGAAGCTGCTCTCCGGGCTGGAGCAGGCCCTGGCGTTCCGGGAGATGGGCTACGAGGTCTACCCTGACCCCCGGGACCCCGCCGTGCAGGAGGCCCACCGCAGCGGCAAGGGCGAAGCCTTCTACAAGATCGGGCGGCTCCCCGACTGGGACGAACAGTGGCTGACGGAGCGGGTGGCCTCGCTCCGGCGGAAGGGCGCCCGGTTCGTCTCCGTCAAGACAGGGCCCTACCGGCCGGCGGACATGGCCAGGCTGATGGTCATGGCCTCCAGAGCGGGGGTGGACCTCGTCACGGTGGACGCCGCCGGCGGCGGAACCGGCAACAGCCCCATCAGGATGATGAACGAGTGGGGCTATCCCCCGGTCTACACGGCGCGTGTCCTCCGCGATATCTGCGAAAAGATGGAGCGCAGGGGGATGCCCATCCCCTCCATCGCCCTCGCCGGGGGGATCGTCCTGGAGGACCAGGTCTTCAAGGGACTGGCGCTGGGAAGCCCCCACATCAATCTGGTGGGCATGGGGCGGGCGCCCATGGCGGCGGCCATGGTGGGCCACAAGATCGGCCGGATGCTGGAAGAGGGCACCCTGCCCGTGGACCTGCGGGAGAAGGGGACCTCCGTGGAGGAGCTCTTCAGCGGCGTGCCCGCCCTGCGCGGCCTCTACGGCGACAGAGCGGAGGGGATCTCCTGCGGTGCCCTGGGGCTCTCCAACTACATCCAGCGGGTCAACACGGGGCTGCGCCAGCTGATGGCGCTCTGCCGGAAGTACAGCCTCCGCCATCTGGAACGGACCGACCTGATCCCGCTCACCCGGGAGGCGGCCGACGTCTCGGGCCTTCCCTCCGCCGTGGAGCAGGACAGAGCGGACATCGACCAGATCATCGGATAGGGCGCGCTTCCGGCGGAACGGGGGATCCTCATCCACGCCGATGTCCTGGAGGAATCGGCGCTCCGGCAGATCGAAGGGGATCGCCTGCCCCTGAATCCCGACGAAGGAGGGACACCATGAACAGGCAGAGTCAGGCAACGGAAGCGGCGCGGAAACTCCTGGACGAGGTGGTGGGGCGCGAGGTGGGGCGCACCGTGGGTGTGCGGCTCTGGGACGGCGCATCCTGGCCCGACGCCGCCCCCCGCCCCGTGACGCTGGTGCTGAAGCACGAAGGGGCCCTGAAGGCCATGTTCCAGGACGGGACCGAGCTGGCCCTGGCCGAGGCCTTCCTCTACGACGATTTCGACATTGAGGGCGACATCGAGTCGGCCTTCGTCCTCTACGACGCCCTGACGGAGGCCACCCTGGGCTGGAAGGAGAAGCTGAAGGCGGCCCATCTGGCGGGCAGGCTCCCCGATCCCCCGGCACGTTCGGAGGACCAGCGCGGCCGGGCCCGGCTGCAGGGCGAACGGCATTCCGTGGAGCGCGACAGACAGGCCGTATCCTACCACTACGACGTCTCCAACGACTTCTACAGGCTCTGGCTGGACCGGAACATGGTCTACTCCTGCGGCTACTTCCACGCCGCCGATGAGCATATCGACAGCGCCCAGGAGCGCAAGCTGGACTACATCTGCCGCAAGCTCCGTCTGCAGGAGGGGCAGCGGCTGCTGGACGTGGGATGCGGCTGGGGCACCCTGGTCATCCACGCCGCTAAACACTACGGGGTGGACGCCACCGGGGTGACCCTCAGCGAGCCCCAGGCGGAGCTGGCGAACCAGTGGATCCGCGAGGCGGGGCTCGCCGACAGAGCGCGGGTCCGGGTGCTCGACTACCGCGAGGCCGGCCGGCCCGACGGGAAGGGCTACGACGCCGTGGCAAGCGTGGGGATGTTCGAGCATGTCGGCGTGGCCATGCTGGAGGAGTACTTCTGCAGGGTCCGGGACATGCTCAGGCCCGGAGGCGTGATGCTCAACCACGGCATCTCCAGCCGGATCGACATCCAGCCCGCGGAGGATGCCGGTTTTGTGGGCACCTACGTTTTCCCCGACGGCGAACTGACACCGATCGGGCACGCCCTCCAGGCCGCCGAAAGAGCGGGCTTCGAGGTGCGTGACGTGGAGAACCTCCGGGAGCACTACGCCCTCACCCTGCGCAACTGGGTGCACCGTCTGGAGGCGCGGCACCAGGAGGCCCTCCGCTATGTGGACGAGCCGACCTTCCGGGTGTGGCGTCTGTTCATGGCCGCCGCGGCCTACGGCTTTTCCAGGGGCTGGTTCAACCTCCACCAGTCGCTGCTGCTCAGACCCGACGAGGCCGGGCGGAGCGGCCTGCCTCTGACCAGGGAGGACTGGTACACCCCCCGCACCGGAGTGTGAACGGCTGTGGGCATCGCTAGCGGGGATGGGTGACCGATGGCTGTGCCTGTTCTGGGGACTTGCCCAAAAGGGGGATCTCCTGTACACTCCGGCGAGCGGCAATGCCTGATGGGAATATTTCTGATTCCTTTGTGTCTCGGGCTTACTTGGCAGACAGAGAGAGGAATGTGGCAGCGTCACCGGGCGGAGCCGCTGCATATTTTCAGAGAATGGCGGCGGAGAACATGATGATCGATACCCATCTCCATACGGCGGAATACTCCTATGACAGTGTGCTGCCCGTTGAGGAGGCCATTGGCAGAGCCCTCGATATCGGCCTCGACGGGATCTGTGTCACCGACCACGAGAGTCTGGGCATCCTGGAGACAGCGGAAGAGCTGACCAGACGTTTCGATCTTCTGGTGATCCCCGGTGTGGAGATCCTTACCGAAGAGGGGGATTTCCTTGCCTTCGGCCTGAACCGCCTGCCGCCACTTCCGATCGGCGCTCGGGAACTCCACGGACTGCTCCGGAAGAGAGGCGGCTTTGCTGTCGCCGCTCATCCATACCGCGACAACGGCCGGGGCGCGGGAGATCATCTTTTTGGGCTCCCCGAGCCCTTCGGCGTAGAGGTCTACAACGGACGGACCAGGGAACGCCACAATCTCCAGGCCCGGGAGACGGCGGGGCTGCTCGGCGCCCCGAAATTGGGAGGAAGCGACGCCCACACCGCGAGTGAAGTCGGGCGTTTCGCCACGGCCTTCCCGGAAGGGGTGCGGGATCTCGATACCTTCATCGCCGCACTGCGCAAAGGTGAGGCGGCTCCCCTTTTCCGCGACGGTGGGCGATTCCTTCCTGCCGATGACGACACATCCCCCGGCATGCCTGTTGTCCCGGAAAAAGGGCACGCCGAAACGGCCGTCCCGGTCTCCCATGCCTGATTGCCCCTTACCCGACAGGGAAGGATGCACTACCATGTCAACCATGCGGACAATACTGGTGCTTCTGGATGGACTTGGCGACAAGGGGATGAAGGAACTCGGCGGCAAAACGCCGCTGCAGGCGGCGCATACCCCTAACATGGATGCCATTGCCGAAGCCGGCGTCACGGGGCTCTACCACAGCACCCGACAGGGGATGGCCATGCCCAGCGAGATGGCCCACTTTGTGATCTTCGGCTACGACCTCGCCGACTTCCCCGGGCGTGGATACATCGAAGCCGTTGGGAGCGGCCTGACGGTAGAAGCGGAGGATGTGGCCCTGCTGGCCCGGATGTTCCACGTGGAGCCGGTGGGACGCGAATACATCCTCCGCCGCGAAAAGGTCTCCGTTGGCGCCGGGGAACGTGACGAGCTCTGTCGTGTCGTGTCCCCCTACCGGGCGCGGGGTATGGAGCTGACGCTGCACCCCACAGGCGGCAACGGCGGGATCGCCGTAGTGCGCGGCGGCGCCGTCCCCGAAATCACCGATTCCAACCCGATCTACGAAAACAGACCCATCATGGCCGTACAGCCTCGGAGAGGAGCCGCCGATCCGGAACGTGCCGCCTGTACCGCCGATTTTCTCAACGACTACACGCTTTGGACCTACGAGGAGCTGAAGCGCCACCCAGTCAACCAACGGAGGGAAGCAGAAGGACAGCCTCCGCTCAACATGGTGACGATGCAGCGTCCCGGACAATACCGGAGGCTGCCGACATTCCGTGATGCCTGGGGGCTGCGCGCCCTGTGCATCGCCTCGGGGTCCATTTACCACGGGCTCTGCAGCATTCTCGGCATGGATGTGGAGTCTGTGCGGGACAGCGGCGACTGTGGGAGGGATCTTCTGGAACGCCTGCAGCGCGCCTGTCGAGCCAGAGAACACGAGTACATCTACGTCCATACGAAGGCGCCCGATGAAGCCGCCCACAGAGGGGACCCGAGAGCCAAGCTTGAGGTGATCGAAGCGCTGGACCGCGCTCTCGCCTGGGTGGTGGAGAGGGTCCTCCCCGACGAGGATGTGGTCTTCGTGCTCACCTCCGACCATTCCACGGCCAGCGGCGGGACGATGATCCACTCCGGGGAGCCCGTTCCGCTGGTCATGTCCGGGCGGTATGCCAGAAAGGACGGGGTCCGCCGCTTCGACGAGATATCCTGTGCCCAGGGCGCCCTGGGACAGGTGCGGGGCAACGAGCTGATGTACATGATCCTGAACCTTCTGGATCGGGGAAAGCTGCAGGGACTGATGGACAGCCCCGTGAACCAGCCCTATTTCCCGGGAAGATATACCAGTCTCAGGAGGCGCACATGAACGGACACCTTCGACGATTGCTCTCCGACAAAACAGCGACGGTCTGGCCGCTGCCGGAGTGGATGCTTCCACCTGAGAGAGTGGAGGCCCTGCGACGGGAGCCCGCGCTCGCCGTGGTCGAGATCGCCGGGAAGGACAGTATCGCCGCCGCCGTGCAGGCGGTGCGGGCGGATCGGTTCTCGGCGCTTCTGCCCACCATCGCCTGCACGGGCACCCAGTTCGGCGATTGGGAGGCCCCCTTCCGGGCAGCAGAACGGATGGCTCGCTTAGTTGGCGATGCCGCCACAGTCTATCCGCCGGTGGTGCTGGGGGCACCCCCGTTCTGGCGGGCACTCTGCGGGGCAACCCATCTCCGTTCACTCCGGGAATTCGGTTTTGCCTCCCCCTGCACCGCCTGCCATCTCTACTTCCATGCACTGCGCATCCCCCTTGCGCTCCACCTGAGCAGCTCTGTCATCGTCGCCGGAGAACGGGCCTCCCATGACGGCAAGGTGAAGCTGAGCCAGGTGGATGTGTCGCTGGCCCTGTTCCAGACTTTTGTCCAACGGTTTGGGCTGGAGCTGTCGATGCCCCTGCGGTACGTCGAAGACACCGCCGAGATCGATGCCCTACTCGGTGGCGACGGCGGAGAAGGCAGCGACCAGCTCCAGTGTGTCCTGAGCGGGAACTACCGTGACGACACCGGCCGGGTGCGGTACGAACCGCAAGAGGTCCGGCGCTTTCTCGAAGACGTGGCTCTTCCCGTGGCGGAGCGATGGTTGCTGGAGTGGGTCCCTTCGTAGCGCACAGCCGGTGGTTTGCCCCCCGAGAGCGATTGACCGTCAACGGCGACGAGCCGCGGACTATCTGCGCAGCAGGCGCGCCACGTCGATGGATGCGTAGCTGATGATCATGTCCACACCGGCCCGGCGCAGCGCGAAGTGGCTCTCCAGCAGTCCCCTGGTCTCGTCCACGGCGCCGGCGGCCATGGCGTGGCGGAGCATCATGTACTCGCCGCTCACCAGGTAGCAGGCCAGCGGGAGCAGTGTGGCCTCCCGGAGCCGGGCGATCACATCCATGTAGAGCAGCGAGGGCTTGACCATCAGGAGGTCGGCCCCCTCCTCTTCGTCCAGCAGCGATTCCCGCAGCGCCTCCCGGCTGTTGGTGACAGGCATCTGGTAGGCCCGCCTGTCCCCCGAGGAGGGGGCGCTGCCCGCCGCGTCCCGGAAGGGGCCGTAGAAGGCGGAGTGGAACTTGGTGCTGTAGCTCATGATCGGCGTCTCCCCGAAGCCTGCCTGGTCGAGCCCCTTCCGGATCGCCCGCACCTGTCCGTCCATCATGGCCGACGGCGCCACCATATCGGCCCCGGCGCGGACGTGGCTGCAGGCGATCTCCGCCAGATGGGGCAGCGTGGCGTCGTTGTCGACGCCGCCGTCGTCGCGCAGGATGCCGCAGTGGCCGTGGGAGGTGTACTGGCACATGCAGACATCGGTGATGAGCGAGATGTCGCCGCCGTACCGTTCCCTGAGCTGCTGCAGCCCCAGCTGGACAGGCTGGTCCATGGCGTGTGCGCTGGTGCCTGTTTCGTCCTTGTAGCCGGGGATGCCGAAGAGGATGAAGGAGCGGATGCCCGCCTCCAGCGCCTCGTCGACGATCTCCGGCAGCAGGTCGGGCGACCGCTGGGCGACGCCCTGGAGCGACGGCACGGGCACCTCACGTTTCGCTCCGGGGATGACAAAGAGGGGGAGCGTCATGTTCCGCGCCTCCAGCGTGGTCTCCCGCACCGTCTCCGCGAGGATCCTGTTCTGCCGCAGCCGCCGCATCCGCAGCTCGGGGTATGTGCCTCGTTGCATCATGGCTGTTCCTCCTTTGTTTTCCTGAGTTCCGTGAGTATCTCGATCAGCCCCTCCAGCGCGGGCTCCTCCATCGTCAGCGGATCGACCCCGAAGGTCTTTTCGATCTGGTCCGCGCAGACGGGTCCCCAGCCCACGGCTCCGGTCCGTCCCGGCAGAGGCCCCAGTTCGTCCATCCAGGCCTCCACCAGGGCGCTGCTCCCGAAGACCACAGCGTCCAGGCCCGTTGCGGTCCACTGCTGCCGGGAGGACGCCAGCCCGGGCGGCGTGGTCCGGTTCATCCGGTAGGCCGGCAGGAGCCGGGGTTCGGCGCGCCGCTGGCGCACGGCCTCCAGGGGCGCGGAGGCCCCCCGTTCGTTGCGGAAAAAGAGCACCTCTTCCCCGGGAGCCACGGACTCGGCGAGGAGCCGGGCGAGACCGGCGGAGGTGGGCGGTTCGGCCACCCTGTCGGGGCGAATCCCCAGCTCCTGCAGAGCCCGGGCGGTGCCGGCGCCGATTACGGCGATGCGCGCACCCAACTGCCTGGGGTCGGTGTCCCGCGTCAGCAGCTGCGCCCCCCGGGGGCTGGAGAGGACGATCCAGTCCGCCCTGGTGAGCAGCGCCTCCTCGTCGTCGTGGCGGATCTCCTCCCGGTAGAGCAGCGGAACGCTGTAGGCGTCGGCGCCGAGCCGCTCCAGAACACGCGCGGTCTCCCAGCTCTCCGGAAAGGGCCGTACCACAGCCACCTGGAGCCCCTGCAGCGGCCCCCGTTCCGGATGCAGCGGGAGCCCGGCCACATCGCCGGTGACGATGATGCTGGGGCTTTCCAGTGGCGCTGCCGCCATGCCCTCCAGGTCGCCGTCGGTCCGGGTCGCCCGCCCCCATCCGCCCCAGGTGACGGCGGAACAGGGGGTCGTGCCCGGCATGCCCGCTTCCAGGAGCGCCGCCGCGGTCTCCCCCCAGGACGAGGCGCCCATGTAGAGAGCCAGCGTTCCCGGTGCCGTCGCCAGCCACCGACGGAGCGCCTGGTCGGGTTCCGCCCATTTCTGTCTGTGTGCCGTGGCCACGGTGCAGCTCCCCGCGAGCCCGCGGTGGGTGGCGGGGATCCCGGCGCTCCCCAGAGCCCCGATGGCTGCGGTGATGCCTGGCACGTACCGCCAGGGGATGTCCGCGGTCTGCAGGGCCAGCGCCTCTTCGCCGCCCCGCCCGAAGACGAAGGGGTCGCCGCCCTTGAGCCGCACGACCTCCCCGCCGCTGCGGCCCAGACGGACCAGCAGTGTGTTGATCTCCTCCTGGCTGCGGGCGTGTTCCCCCTTCCGCTTGCCCACCCAGTGCATGGGGCATCCCGGCGGGGCGAGCTGCAGCAGATCGGGGTGCACCAGGCTGTCGTAGACCAGATGGTCCGCTGCGGCAAGGGTTTCCCGCGCCTCCAGAGTGAACCACAGGGGGCGGGCGCAGCCGCCGCCTACAAGGTGTACCGTCATTGTCGTGCCTCCCGGATGAGTTGGATTGCGCCGCTGTCCCGGAGGAAACGCTCCGCAAGGGTGTCTCCCAGCTGCAGCGCCTCCCTCGGCGAGTCCACTCTACCACTGACGGAGAGGGAGGCGAAAGCAACGCCCCGGCTGCCCAGGATCTCGGCGCGGCAGGTCATGGTCTGCGCTTCCAGGGTGGCCAGAGCGGCGAAGGGGACGTGGCAGCCCACCTGCAGCCGCTGCAGCAGTCTCCGCTCCGCCAGAGCGGCGTACCATGTGGGGCTGTGGTTCACCAGTGCGGCGGCCCTGGTCGCCTCACCGTCGTCGCGGCTCTCCAGGGCGATGATCCCCTGGCAGGGCGCCGGAAGAAAGGGGAGGGGCGTGCAGTGTTCCGGCGCGGGCCCCAGGCGGTCCAGACCGGCCCGGGCCAGGACAATGCCGTCGTACCGGCCTTCGGCGAGTTTGCGGAGCCGGGTGGGCACATCGCCGCGGAGCGGAACGACGGAGAGATCCGGTCGCTCCCGCAGCAGCTGGGCACTGCGCCGGGGGCTCGACGTCCCCACAGAGGCCCCCTCCGGCAGTGTGGCGAGGGAGGCGCTCCGCCTGGAGACCAGGACATCGCCCGCGGCGCCCCGGGGGAGCACCCCCGCCAGGCGGAGACCCTGCGGGCAGCGGGAGGGGAGGTCCTTCAGGCTGTGGACGGCGGCATCCCCCAGTCCGTCCAGCAGCGCCTCCTCGATGACCTTCACAAAGGCCCCCCTGCCGCCGAACCGGGCCAGCGCCGTCTTCCGGTCCCTGTCCCCTTCGGTGCAGCAGGTTCTGAGGCGGGCATCGATCCCCGCCTCCTGCAGAGCCTGCAGCGCCAGATCGGCCTGGACCAGCGCCAGCCTGCTGGAGCGGGTGAGGAGGATCAACGGTGGTCCCACTGTTCCGCCATCTCCATGAGGCGACCTTTGACCGCCGCCGCGCCCGCGGGGTCCGTCCCCCGGCTGGAGACCCCGATCCTGTACCCGCCGTGGGAGAACTGGGCCGCCAGCGCCCAGTCGCTCCGTTCCGGCGCGCCGCAGCAGTTGAGCAGGCATCCCGTTCCTTCCGCCAGGGGGACGATGGCTTCGGTGTCGTCTCTGGAAGCGGCGATGACGGCGAAGGCATGACGGCGGAAGTCCTCCCGCTCCACGGCCCTCCCGGCACGGGTGAGCCGTCCCTCCGCCGCCAGCCGCTCAATCTCCGGGCGGATCGCAGACGCCACCAGACGCACCGCCATCCCCGCCTGCAGCAGTGTCTCCACCTTCCGCAGCGCCGTGGGGCCGCCGCCCACCACAAGAATGGGGCCGCTCCGGGGGCTCAGGGAGATCATGAGCGGGAAGTCGCGGCGTTCCTTTGGGTCCTTGCGGCCGATTGGGGGCATGCGGTCCATCCCCGGGCCCTCTACCGGCCGCTTCCGCAGGACCAGGAGGCGAACGGCGAGGATCGCTCGTGTTGCTTGCCCGTCATGTGATCGATGGTGAGCTCCAGGATGGCCACATTCCGCAGCGCCTCGTCGCTCCGCTCCACGCGGGCGCCCCTCTCGTCGTAGTGGGCGGCCAGGATCCTGATGCCCTCCCGCTTTTCGTCGCTGTCCTCCAGGATCCGCAGGGAACCGAAGCCGATGACGCTCCGGTAGGTGAGCGTGATGCCCGAGCTCTTCTTTGGGTCGTCGTGGAAGACCACGTCGGTCTCCACCTGGAAGGAGGCCCGGGGATCCCGGCGGATGAGGTCGATCTTCTTGCCGGTGGTGGCGCTGTGCATGTAGAGACGTCCGTCGCGGTAGCCGTAGGTGATGGGGAAGACATAGGGATAGGCCTCGTCGAAGAGTCCCACGTGGAGCACCTGCGATTGCCCGAGAATCTCCTCGATCTCCCCTCTGTCGCTGATCTCCAGATCGGTTCTGCGCATTGCCCTGAACATATCATCCCATCCTTTCCTCGATCTGCTGCCTCCATTGTATCGCCTGGAGCCCCATCGGCACGGCGCAGATCGCCGCCGGATCCCGCGATCGGTGCGCTGTTTCCCTTTTCGCAGGACGGTGGCCCTTCAGGGAAGGGGGGCGAACGGTGGGGTCCTCCGGTTCCGCAGGCATACCGGTTTCGGAATCCGAGGAATGGCGCTCTTCCCTTTTTCCGCCGGAGTTATACTGGTTCTGGTAGAATCCACAGCAGAACCCATGGATCGAGGTGGAAACCATGCATGCAAACACTGGAACGACAAACCCCCCGGGGAGGAGCCGGCGTCCCGTCGTACTGCAACAGATCGTCCTTGCGGCGCTGTTGCTGTGCCTTGTGCCAACGGTGGCGCCTGCAGCCCCGACCCCCCCCGACGTGGAGGAGCTCTTCCGGGACCGGGATTGGGAGGCTCTGGACAGGCTGGCCGCCGGCGGAACAAGCCTGGATATCCGGGATGAAGCCTTCATCGCCAACGCCTACTGGCTGCAGCAGCGGTGGGGTGATGCCCTGGAGCTGCTGGAAGGGATCGAAGCGAAACTTCCCGAAGCGGTACGGCCCTACGCTGAGATGATGCGGATCCTGGGCTACGAACGGACCGGCCGGCCGCAGCAGGCGCTTCCGCTGGCCCGGGCCCTCTCGGCCGACGCGCCCCCGCCGCTGCGGTTCTACGTGGCCTACGCCGGCTACCGGCTGGCCGGAGAGGCCGGCGGCGACACCGAGTCCTGGCTGCAGGCCATGGAGGACAACGCCGCCACGGAGGGCCACCGGCAGACCCTGCTGACCGTGCAGCTTCAGGAGCCCGGCGGCGATGTCCGGGACGCCCTGGCCATGCTGGACGAGAACCCCCACCACGGGCCGAGTCTGGCCATCCTCAGGAGACAGCCCGAGGCGGAACGGGGCCCCGACACCCACTGCGCCTTAGGATACCAGGCCTTCCTCCAGGGCGAGTTCGCCCGAGCGGCCGGGGAGCTCGCCAAGGTGCCCGCGGGGCACGCCAAGGCGCGCAAGGCCCGGTACTACCAGGCCATGTCCCACTACCGGCGCAAGGAGTACGGCCAGGCCTTCCGGCTCTTCAAAGAGTTGGCCGAACGCGGCGGGGGCTACAGCGCCTCCTCGGTGGTGCGGCTCTCCATCCTCGCACGCCACGCCTACCGGAAGGAGGTCCTGGACCTGCTGGCCACACTGGCGAAACAGACCGAGGGCAGGCGGCGGCTGGAAGCCCTGGAGGCCCTGGCCTGGCTGGGGAGCGAACCCCAGCGGCGGTGGGCCGAACAGCAGCTCATCGCCAACCACCCCGAAACGGAGGAGCGCTCCGAGGTGCTCTGGGAACGGGGATGGGAGTCCTGGCAGGCTGGTTCCCCCGCAGAGGCCCGCACCCAGTGGGAGAAGGCTCTGCAAGGCGAGACGGACCATCGGTGGCGGGCGCGGTTCCTCTACTGGACGGCCCGGGCGCTGGAAGAAGAGGGAAACGACCAGGCCGCCCGCGAACACTACGAGCGCCTGCGCAGCAGCTCCCCCCGCTCCGTCTACGCCTGGATGGCCTATCCCGACGGTCCCTACCGGATTGTCGACGCCCTTCCGGAGGAGCTCCAGAGTGAACCGGGGCCTCTGGAATCCTGGGGCTTTGTCCTCTACGCGCGGCTGGTGGGCGCCGATTCAAAGAATCCGGCCGAGCGCTACCGGGCCGCCAGACTGGGCTTCTGGCTGGGGAACGAGGCCTCGGCCTACCGGGAGGCCCTGTCGGTAAGCGACCATCTGGCCGTAGACGGCGGGCTGTCCCGGCCGCTGCTGGAGATGATCTATCCCCTCCCCTACCGGGAGGAGGTCTGCGCCGCCGCGGCGCACTTCGGCGTGGAGCCCTGGTACATCTGGGCCACCATGCGGCAGGAGAGCGCCTTCGACGCCGACATCCGCAGCTGGGTGGGCGCCGTGGGGCTGATGCAGCTCATGCCCGCCACCCTGGAGTGGGAGGCCTCGACGCTGGGGCTGGATGACGCCGACGGGACCGACCCCGCCGACAACATCCATGTGGGAACGGCCCACCTGGCAAGGCGCTACCGGGAGTTCAAACGCCCCGATCTGGCCTCGGCGGCCTACAACGCCGGCGCCTCCGCCGTGCGGCGGTGGCTGAAGGGGGATGCCTCGCCCACACCCGAGGTGTGGCTGGAGACCGTGGGCTACGAGGAGACCGCCGACTACGCCCGCCGGGTCATGGGCGGCATGGACAACTACCGCCATCTCTACGAAGACAGGGGGATCTGTCCGCGGAAGGGAGAAGGCAATCCCGAGTAGCGACCGATGTCGGGTATAGCGAGGCAGGCTGTCATTCAGACGCGGGCCTGCAAGCCGGTGGAATCCCTGGAATAGCAGGGGCAACGATGAGGGCAATCTGGTTCCCTGCCGTAACAGCTTGCTTCTGGGCGTTTGGAAGAAGGGGAGGCAAGATCTCAAGCGAAAACGCTACACCTGTCGATTTTGGTAGGAACAGCAATATATCCCAAAAAATAGAAAACAATTTTCATTCTGTGGCTATGTGTATCTGCTATTTTTGTAAATCCAGCCCCTCAGTCTATCTTTATCAATTTTTCCTTCAGCGAGAGCTATCGCCATCTCAAAATAATCCTCATCACTGGCACAGAGCTCTATCCCATTTAAGTCCAGGAAGCTCTCGCCAAAAAGCATCCCAAGCCTTTTGTTTCCATCATACAGGGGGTGTCCTTGTATGATGGAACGAATTGCAACGGAGGCTAAGAGAAAAACATCATTTCCATAAAAATCGACGAGCCCTCCGAGATGTGCAACATACCCCAATGGACCATAATTGATAATTGAAATAAAATCCTTTGGGTGACTCTCTGCAAGCATGGAAACAAGGGCTAACAGTTCGTCTTCATCTATCCAGCGGATAGCAGCATTCACTTCTTTCTAGTATTTTGAAAGCTCCTCGAAAACGGCCTTCCTGCGCTGCAGGATCTTGCGAGTTCTCTCCTCAAAGGCCTTGTCCGTCTTGATGGTACGCGTCACCAGCCCTCTACCGGGAATGGATACACGTACTATTTTTGTCGTTGCTGCATTGTTGGCATCCTGTCTGCACACCGGCATCGGATCTCCCTCCTTTTGGAAACAATCTGGCAATCTTACTCTTACTTTATTATACCTCCACTTCACCCCGGCTGCCAATGAGTCTGCGAAACCAGGACAATCCTCCGGTTCCGCTTCCTTCCTCTCTATAGATCAGCATTCACCTGCAGGAATCGCGAACCACGCAGAGGTCAGCGAGACACTGCAGAGCGAAAATGGCAGCAAGCAGGTAGACCGATGTTGCGGTTGTTCTTTCTGTTCTCTGCTTTACAGGGAAAGATTATTCGGCGGCATCCTCCGGCGGGGTGAGCTCCTCGCGGAAGGCCTTGGCGTACATGTCGAGGACCGTCAGAAAGAGGCCCGCCAGGACGGGGCCGAAGATGATCCCCACCGGCCCGAAGACGGCGATCCCCCCCAGGGTGCTCAGGAGCACCACCAGGTCCGGCACCTGGGTCTCCCTGCCCACAATCCGCGGACGGAGGATGTTGTCCACCGTGCTGACCACCAGGCCGCCCCAGAGGACCATGGCGACGGCGGCGAGATAGCGGTGGGAGAGCAGGAGATAGAGGGCGCCGGGCCCCCATACCAGCGGCGCGCCCAGCCCGGGGATCGCCGAGAGGATCAGCGTCACGGCTCCCCAGAAAGCGGCGCCCCGGATGCCGGCGATCCAGAAGGCGGCCCCCACCAGCACCCCCTGCAGAAGACCGATGATCAGGATGCTCTTGAGGATCACCTTGGTGACCGACAGCCCCTTGTCGAGGATATGGTTGCGGTCCTCAGGGGTGAGCGGCAGGTAGCGGAGGATCCGCTCCAGCAGGTCGGGGCCGAAGATCAGGAAGAAGAAGGTGGCGTAGAGGGTGATGAAGACATTCAGCACGAATCCCGCCGTCCCCTGCATGGCCGCCGAGAGGTTCTGGACGATGTAGTTGCCCGAGGCGCTGACGAAGGCGATGATATTGTCGACGATCCGTTCTTCAAAGGGCTTGAGCTGGCTGGCGAAGGGGACCCACTCCGGCAGGCCCTGGGGCAGCCCGCCCGAGGCGGCCATCTGTTCGCTGATCCAGGGGACGAGAAACTCGCTCAGCCGGACGGCCTGGCCGGTGACCAGCGCCAGCATCCCCAGCAGCGGGAGGCCGATGACCAGCACCGCCAGCAGCAGCACCAGCCCGGAGGCCGGCGCCCGCCGGCCCTTCAGGATCGTGAGCGTCTTTCTGTAGACCGGGTGGAAGAGGGCGCTCAGGACGACGGCCAGCCCCACAGCCACCAGAAAGGGCCGGATCAGCAGGAGGAAGGCGGCGAAGACAAGCAGAAAGAGAATCAGGATGAAGATCTTGCGGTACCGGTGGTGCGCCGTGGCGTTCCAGTCCATGAACGACCCCCCGAAGATGCAGCGCACGGAGCGGCGGCAGCCGCTCCGTGGTCGTCTCGGTATGCCTTCGGTCTACCCCAGGTTGCTGCCTTCCGCTTCGACCTCTTCCTGCAGCTTTGCGTTCTGCGAGACGGCGTCCCTGGCGAAGAGGCCGGGTTTGCAGACCTCGCCGCCGTTTTTCATCCCCAGGAGGTTGATGCTCTTCCTGAAGGATGCCACGAGACCGTCGAAGCAGGACGGGTCGCCGTCGCCGGCGGCGGAGACGAGGATCGCCCGTTTGCCTTTTACGTTCCAGGCGGCCCTGTCGTCCACGAAGGGGACGAAGCGGTCGAGAACGGGCTTGAGCTGGGCGCTCCAGCTGTACCAGTAGAGGGGAGTGGCGAAGACCACCGTGTCGGCCTTCTCCAGGGAGGCGTAGATCTCGTCCAGGTCGTCCTCGAAGATGCAGGGCCTTCCCTGTCCCCAGCACTTCCTGCAGTCCGTGCAGGGCCCGATGTTCATGTCGGCCAGGTGGAAGCGGTCGATGGCGCCCTCCACGGCCATGCCGCGGAGCAGCGCTTCGGTGAGGCTCTCCGAGTTGCCGTCCTTCCGCGGGCTTCCGTAGAGCACACATACATGCGACATGCTGTGTCCCTCCTTTTCGGATAGTCCGGTGTCCCGG
>JAIPGA010000037.1 GCA_021736445.1 Synergistales bacterium
TGTCCCTGCTCCCTCCCTTGCCTAGTCTGTAGACCGGCGCGAAGCTCCAGCCGGTGTTCGACCCCGTGCGGTCCTTGAACAGCAGCTGTTCCTTACGCCTCTCCGGCTCCTCCACGCCGCCCAGGTAGTCCATCACGTCCATCTTGCCGACGCCCCGCACGCGGAGCGTTCCTCCCTCTTCCTCCGCATCCAGCCACACACGGATGATCCGCCCCTGCAGGCTGGATGAAGAAAGAGCCAGGGGGTATTCGAGAAAGGCGCTCTCATCGCCGAGCGGCGAGTCGCTTCTGCCTTTTTCGTACTCCCCCAGGGCCTCCACGGCGCTCAAAAAACCCATGGCGTCCCTCCTTTCTGTCGGTTGCCTCTCGCCCGTCTCCCGGACGGGCGGCGCTGGCCTTCGTCTCTCCCGGACGGCGGCGTCTGCGGTCTGCGAAACCGCTATCCCGCGCCGTCCAGGGCGATACAGCCCCAGCCGGCGGAGTTCTTGGCCCCCAGCCCGGCGTCCAGGGCGACCTGCAGCATCCTCTGCGGCCCCCGCAGGCGGAACCGTCCCTGCCAGCCGAGAATCTTGTGGCTGTCGCCGGCCTGAAAACGGTTGTGCTTGGGCCGGAACCTCCCCACCGGCTCCAGGGTGACGCGGCTCTCCGCAAAGTCCTCCTCCGGGAAGACCAGGCTGCTCTTGCGGCGCAGGTTCTCCTGCACCTGCCCCAGAAAGGGCTCCTCGTCGGGGGCGTGGTAGATGGTCCGCTTTCGCCCCTCTTCCCTGGCCTCGGTGGTGTAGCAGGTGATCGGGGAGAGCGTCCGGATGGTGATCTCGCTCCCCTCCGCTTTCGGCGCGCTGCTCTCCACATGGGAGCAGGTCACCTCGTTGTTGCCGAGCCGGAGCGTCCTGGGCTCCAGGAGCCCCTGGGCCGCCCCCAGCAGGATCTCCTTGCGGGGTGAGGAGATCACCAGCTCAAGGGGCGAACGGAAACTCACGGCGTCCCCGCTGGGCTTCGGCGCTCCCTTGCCGCGCAGCCAGGAAAAGGCGAACAGCTTGAAGCGCCGCCGCTCGTAGGGAAACCCCGTCTCGTGCAGCGGCCCGGCGATCTGCTCGGGCAACACCTGGTAGATCAGCCCCTGGATGATGGAGAGATTCGCCCGGGGCAGACGGACCGCCCCGCTTGGCGATTCGAGAAACAGTCGAATACGCATGGCATCCTCCTCACGTTCAAACCAAACTGTCAGATATGTATACTAACCATTGCCCTCATATTGTTGCTCACACTATACCACACCATCACAATCGCAGAAGATGCTCATCGACACAAAAGAGCCGACCGATACCGCGCCAGGCGGCAACGCCCCCGGCCCTACTCTCTTTTATGTCCTTTCGGTTATTTTGGCGGCAGGCGTGGAAAAGGCCCTGTACGCCGGAAGGGGATTGGGAAGATGCGTCCTTCCATGCCGGATGCCCAACGCCTGAAACGAAAAGGTCTGTCGGGATCCCGGTGCTTCAAAGCGGCTCTGTTTTGACGTGTCCGCAATCGCGAGACGGCACGGGTTCTTTCCTTTAGGGGAACTCTTGACACAGATGTTCACAGTAAGCATGAAGGCGGCAACCCAACGCAGATGAGGTGGATCTCCGCCCTGATTGCCTGCTACAGGTGGGCCCCAGGCCCCGCGCATCCCCCCTTTCGTCCCGCAACCCCATGCCGCCACAGCCGGGAGGCCCGCTATGCATCGTATACAATACTACACAATTTGATGCTATTAATATTGCACTTACACTCTATCACGTTTTGCGTCGCGGCGGCAATCTGTCTCCACGACGCCGCAGCCGGCCCATGCCGGGCCGGCTGCCTGCGTGCTCTCCTGGGCGGCCCCCGCGGGGGGCCTGCTTCTTTATATGACCTTTTGGTTCCTCCGGGGGGTTACTCCGCCACGGGGGCGGTGCCGTCCCAGCTGTCGAGCCGGCAGAGCAGCTCCTGCAGCTGGGTCTGCAGGGTGGGCAGGAGGGCGCGGATCCGGGCGGTGTCGCCGGCGCGGCCGGCCTCCTGGGCCTCCAGGGCGGTGGTCTGCATGCGGGCGCCGCCGATGGTGACGGCGATGCCCTTGAGGGAGTGGGCCTTCCGCCCGGCTTCCTCGGCATCCCCGGCGTCCAGGGCGCGCTGCAGCTCCCGGAGGCGGGCGGGGGCGTCCTCGCGGAAGATATCGATGATGTCCAGGGCGGTCTGGGTGTCGCCCTCAAGACGCTGGAGAAAGCCGGGGAGGTCCCAGATGGGGGGGCTGGTCGTCGGGCGGAGCGGTCTCGTTTCGGGCACCGCCGTTTTCCTCTCCCCGGGGAGGCGCGCCGGCGCCGGGGTGCTCTCCGGGCAGCCACTTTTCCAGCACCTGGGCCAGGGAGCGGGGCGTGACGGGTTTGGCGAGGTAGTCGTCCATGCCGGCGTCGAGGCAGCGACGCCGGTCGCCCTGCAGGGCGTAGGCGGTCATGGCGATGATGGGGATCTCCGGGGGGTTGCACTGGATGCCGGCGCTGCCGCGGCGGATTGACCGGGTGGCCTGCAGGCCGTCCATGATGGGCATCTGCACGTCCATCAGCACCAGGTCGTAGGGCTTCCGCCGCAGGGCCTTGAGGGCTTCCTCGCCGTTGGCGGCGATGTCGGTCTGCCGGCCGAGTTTGTCCAGCATGCTCTGGAGCACCGCCTGGTTGGTGCTGTTGTCCTCGGCCAGGAGGATGCGCCCCTCCGGCAGGCCCGGCGCGGGGGGCTTTTCGGGTTCCTCGGCGGGGGCGGCGTCGCCGGAGAGGGCGGTGCCGAGGGCGCGGCGGTGTTCCTCCAGGCGTACGGGCTTGCTGAGGGTGGCGTCGATGAGCCCTTCATCGCGGAGGCGGCGGGTGACGGTTCCCGCTCCCCGCCAGCCGCGGGCTTCGGCGCCCAGGGGGACGAGCAGGACGATGCGCAGGTCCGACAGGCGCCGGTCGGCGCGGATGGCCCGGACCAGCCCCTCGCTCGCTGCGGGGTTCGTGGTGTCCACCACGGCCAGCCGGAAGGGCGCTTCGGCCTCGGCGAGGATCTCCAGGGCGTCCGGAACGGCCGCGGCGACGGGCTCCATGGCCCAGCGTTCGGCGCGGTCGCTGAAGAGCCGCCGCTGGGTGGCATTGTCGGAGGCCACCAGGATCCGCAGGCCGGCCAGCTCCGGCGGCGGGGTCTCCTCTGCGGCGCCGGGCTGCTTGTCCAGCCGCAGCACAAACCAGAAGAACGATCCCTCGCCGGGGGTGCTCTCCACGCCGATCCACCCGCCCATCAGCTCCACCAGCTGCCGCGAGATGGCCAGCCCCAGGCCGGAGCCGCTGCGGGTCGTGCCGGCGGGCCTCCCCACCTGGTTGAAGGCCTCGAAGAGCCGCTCCTGCTCCTCCGAGGGGATACCGCAGCCGGTGTCGGCCACGGTGAAGAGCAGCTCCACCTGCCCCTCACTCTCCCGCCTGGCCTCGGCGCCGACGGTCACCTGGCCCTCATCGGTGCATTTGACGGCGTTGCCGACGAGGTTGGTGAGCACCTGCCGCAGCAGCCCGGGATCGCCCCTGAGCATGGTGGGGCAGTCGGCGCGGGGCGAGCAGAGCAGCTCCAGGCCCTTCTCGTGGGCCTCCAGGGCCAGGGTGGCGGCCATCTCGTCCATGGTTTCCCGCAGGTTGAAATCCGCCGCATCCAGGGCAAACCGGCCGGCCTCGATCTTGGAGAGGTCCAGGATGTCGTTGATGATGTGGAGGAGCGACTCGCCGCTGGCGCGGACGATCTCGGCGTAGCGGCGCTGCTCGCCGGAGAGCGGCGAATCCAGCAGCAGGCCCGCCATGCCGATGACGCCGTTGAGGGGGGTGCGGATCTCGTGGCTCATGGCGGCCAGGAATTCGCTTTTGGCCTTATTGGCGGCCCGGGCGGCCTCCTCGTCGGCGCGCAGCCTCTCGGTGGTGCGGGTGTGTTCGGTGATGTCGGTGGCCAGGATGGTGACGCCCCGCACCTGGCCGTCCTCGCCGATCACCGGCGACACGGTCCGCTGGAAGACCCGTCCGTCGGGCATGCGGCGCCGGGCCTGGACGGTCTCCCGCTTCTCCATGGCCAGCCGGGCCGGGCAGTCGGGGCAGGGCTCGTCTCTGCCCAGGATGGCCCGGTAGCAGCTGCGCCCCTCCACGGGGGCGGGGATGCCCAGGAGGGTTCCCACGGCCTTGCTGGCTACCTGGATGGTGAGGCTGCCGTCCAGGAGCACCACGATGCCGTCCAGGCTCTGCACGGTGTCGGCAAAGAGCTTGCGGGACTCCCGGAGGCGCTGTTCGGCCTCCTTGCGGGCGGTGATGTCCACGGCGAAGCCCACGATGCCGATGACGGCGCCGGTCTCGTCGGTGAGGGGGATCTTGTCGGTGTGCACCCACAGGAAGCCGGTGGGGGTGTGGAAGGGCTCCTCTATCCCCCGCTTGGGAACCCCCGACGCCATGACCTCCCGGTTGTCGCGCTGGTACCGGCGGACCTCCTCGGGCGGGTAGAGGTCGTAGAGGGACCGGCCGTTGATATCCTCGGGGGCGCATCGGTGGCGCTCGGCGAAGGGGCGGTTGACCCGGATGAACCGGCCTTCCCTGTCGAGCCAGAAGACCATGGCGGGGATGGTGTTGAGGATGGATTCGTGCTTGTCCATGAAGGTGCGGAGGGTGTCCTCCGTCCGCCGGTGGCGGGTGATGTCCTGCATGATGCCCAGGGTGCGTTCCGGCCGGCCCTGGGCATCGAAGACGGTGCTGCAGCGGGAGCGCATCCAGAGGGTGTCGCCGATCCGGTGCTCCGTCTCGCAGGGCTCGGCGGTCTCGCGGGAGCGCCGCCACATGGCGGCCACCTGTTCCCTGTCCCGGGGGTGCACGGCCTCCAGAAAGCCCTGAAGGGTGTCGCCCAGCTCTTCCGGCGGGATCCCGAAGATGGCGGCGGTGTCCACGCCCCACCGCAGTGTGCCGTCCCGGTGGCGGTACTCCCAGCAGCCGATACGGGCCAGGCTGCAGTACTGGTGCAGGTCGATACCGTTGCTGCCGCTGGAGCCGCTCATCCGATCACCCCGGGTTCTGTTCTCCGGCCCGCGCCGCGGCCCGGACATTTTTTGCCGCACAGGCGGGGACGACATCCCCGCCGTTGTCACTCAGCATTGTATGTCGTCGCCGCAGGAGGGTCAACGCACCGGCGCGCTGCGCAGGGAAACGAAGGGGGCCGGGCACAGTTCAGACGGCGCCCCACAGGGAACGCCGCCTCTATGATAGGGAGCCGATAGGGCTCTTATGAACCTTCCTGCCGCCCGCCGCTCTGCTCTCTGCCGGATTGCCCCCGTCCTTCTGCGGCTCCGGCCGGGAGGGACGCGACGGCCCGGGGAAAGACCCGCGGGAGCGCACCGGCACTACAGGGGGATCCCCATGGGGCAGAGCGCCCCGAGGATCAGCAGGCCGAGCAGGATCGCCGCCCCCAGACCGGCCACACAACAGCAACGCCCGAACATCCGTACAGCCTGATACATCCGCACCACCTCCGCAGCTTCCTCCCCGGCCCCGACATTCCGGGGCCCGGCGTCACCCGGCAGCCGTTCCCCAAGGTTTCACTGGCCTCTTCTTTAAGTATCGGAGAAAATACCACCCCGACAACCGCAACATTCAGCCCACAGAACCGCCCATGCATGGGCATTTTGGCTCAGTCTGCATGACTCAAATCACTCATTTGGTCCGGACAGCAGGCAGAGGCGGCGACGGAGGCCGGCGGTTCGGGAGAGACGGGGCACAGGGTCAGCGCCGAAAGGTGCCCCGTTCGTGCACAGGCCGGCCCCGCAGCGTTCCAAAACCAACGGCCGGGCGATAGGCCCGGCCGCATGGCGTTGGCATCGTCGAAGGCGCGGCTACCGCCGGAGGAGCAGCAGTGCCGGCAGGAACAGCAGCGGCGCAAGGAGCGAAAGACCGATGCTGCAGCCGCTGAAGACGTTGTCGCTGTCATCGTCGGAGGTACCGGAACCGTCGTCAGAGGGACTTTCGGTGGGCGCAGCCGTGGGAGATCCGGTGGGTGCGGCGGTCGGAACAGCGGTGGGTGCAGGCGTTGGCGCGGCCGAGGGAACAGCCGTGGGCGCAGGCGTGACGACCTCGCCGCCGTTGCCGTACTTCTCCACGCAGTGCTTGCCGAAACCTTCTGTTACATAGATATTGCCCGCTCCGTCGACCGTGACGTCGTGATACATATACATGCGGAAGTCCCTCATATCAAGATCGCTGCACTTGATTCGGGTCACCACATTTCCCGAAGGATCGATCTTCAGAACACCTTGATACGCCCCACGTTCACTCGAATACATGCTTATGGCATAGAGATAGCCGTTGTCGTCAGCCTCCATACCGTACATAGGCAAACCAAGTGTTTCCATAGAAGCGGATGAGAATACCCACCGGCCCAGCTGTGTCCCCGAGCCAGTGTACTTCATAATCCGGAACTCGGGCGCATTGATATTGATCGCGTTGCCCAGTACCATCACATAGATATTACCCATTCCGTCCACTGCCATTCCGTAAGGAAGAAAATTGGTTTCGGTATCGTCCAAACGGATGTCCCACTTGGTGATGAAGTTCCCCGAGGTATCGAACTTCTGGATCCTGAAGCCCCCAATGTCGTTGACATAAACAAAGCCTCCGTGGACCTCGACATCCGCGGCTACCTTGAACTGCCCGTCGCCAATCCCCTGGGACCCCCAGGCGGTAATGAAGTTTCCCGAGGTGTCGAACTTCTGGATCCGGTCGTTGCCGCTGTCCGCCACATAGACATAGCCGTCTTCCACAGCGATGCCCATTGGGCCCGAGAACTGTCCGTTGCCACTGCCTGACGTCCCCCACTTGGTAATAAAATTGCCCGAAGAGTCAAACTTCTGGATCCGGTAGTTGCCGCTGTCCACTACATAAACATGGCCTGCCTCGTCGGTCGCGATACCCGCAGGTACACTGAACTGCCCGTCGGCCACACCGAGTTTGCCCCACTCGGTGACAAAGCTGTAGGAATCGGACGCCATGCAGGGCGTCGCCGCCAGCCCCAGAAGCACCACCACAACAAGGGCCAACCGTCCAAAATTCTGCAAATCCGGAATCCTCCATCGATATTCACCAAACATACCTACGCACTCCCTTCCCTACCGGGATATCTGCGGCGTTACCGCCGCATTCCGCCAAACCGGCCCGCAGCTTTGGCACTGCACCCGGCGACCTCTGGATCCCCGGTCGCCGAGGATCCACCTCGCGCTTCAAATAGCCGGCAACCTATCTTCCATGGTTTGAATATACCAAAACTCGAAACCCCATGCCAGGATACAACAAACTGTCTCTTTTTTGCAAAATGTATACGATAAAGTCCTGCATCCCTGTTGCGTCAGGCCATGTCACCGTTGCGCAGCATAACCACCTGCTGCCCGGGAGTCCTCACCCACCGGTGAAAGGGCTTCCCGAAACCCCCGGTGCAGTGCAACACACCAGCCGGCGTCCCTTCACCCTTCCGCCGTTCCGATGCACCGGCAACAATACAGCGGGGCAGCGACGCCCCGTGCGCCGCCACCCCGCAACAGTTGTGGTTCTCTGCAGATTTCCATTGTGTGCCGCCGCTAGCGACGGCGGGCAAGGAGCATCAGCGGCAGCAGGAGAGCCAGGACTGCCGGGGCGTATCCCAGGCTGCAGCCGCCTCCGCCGCCGGAACCGGCCGGGGCCGGTGCGTCGGTGGGATCGGGTTCTGTGGTGGGTTCGGGGGCAGGTGCCTCGGTGGGTTCGGGCGCTGTAGTGGGTTCCGGTTCCGGGGCCTCGGTGGGCTCCGGTGTGGGAGCGGCGAACTGCAGGGTGCCGGTGACGGTGCCCAGGTCGGGAACGGCGCTGCCGTCGGGCAGGTTGAAGGCCTTGGTCGCTCCGGTGGTTGTGTCGACGTACTCCGCCCGCGTAATGGTGCCGGAGTGGCCGGCGAGGTGGTCGGAGACGGCGAGCACCAGCTGGTCGGCGTTGTCGGGGACCACCTTCGTGAGGTCGATGACGGCGCGGATGTCGGGCCGGTTGTCGGCGTTGATCTCGCCACCGTGCATAGAGGACATGATGTAGGGCGAGTAGAGACCGACCATCTCGTTGTTGGCCTCGATGCGCACGTCCAGGTCGCCCCGATAGGGGTGGTCTACGGTGATGACGGCGTACTGCTCCGGTGTGTAGTCGGGCAGGTCGTAGAGTGGGTAGGCTTCCAGGGAGTGGTTCTGCAGGAAGTCGTAGGTGACGAAGATATCACCGCCGAAGCCCCAGTCGGTGTCCCAGGAGTTGCGCAGGTAGAAAGCGCCGCCGCCTTCCACCTCCGGCGCGTCCTTGTAGCCGGCGATCATGATGGCGTGGCCGCCTGCATATTCGTTTACCCAGTCCAGCGGCCCCCTATAGTAAAAGCCTTCAGCCACGTTCGTGAGCTGATTGAAGCTGGTGTAGACATTGATCCCGGCAATGACGGGAATGCCCTCGGCAAGGAGCTCCTTCACCGTCTGCAGCTCCGTATCGGTAACCGGATTCACACCCGGCGCCAGAGAACTCCCCTGCACGTTTCTGTCCACGTAGATGTAGTCCCTCGTTCCCGCCCGCTGGGGAAGGCCCGTGAGCTGGGTCTCGATAGAGGGCAGTGCCGCCGTGTTGCCCGGATCAAAGACACTTTCAAAGGCGCAGCCGTTGGTGATGGTGATAAAAATGGGATCGATCAGGCTGAGGAGCCCTTGATCCTTGAATGCGTTGGACTGGTTGTAGATATACTCGGAGCTCCCTATGTCCGCCGGGTTCGCCGTCGGCGTTCTGTTCCCCTCCCTGAAATGCCAGTAGGAGACACCGTAATGCCCCAGTGAAAAGGCGGCGCAGTCGTTGAACTGCTGCGCCCCCACGGGAGGCATGTAGTCCAGAAGGTCCGCCGTTCCCGGGACGCTCCGGCCGCTCTGCTCCCGGAGTCCCCTGAGGTCCGAAGAAGTGAGCCTGGTAAAGCCGAGCGCCTCGGCCTCCTCCCGGGTGGTCCGCTGCAGCCCGCAGGGAAAGCGCTCCCGGAAGGCCGCAAGCTCTTCCGACGTCATGGAGCAGGAGGCAAGCGCATCAGGAGAGGTCGGTACCAACTCCGGCAGCGCCGCCCGGGCGGGGCAGACCGCGCCGAGCATGAGAAGCCCCAGCAGGATCGCGAGGCCCAGCCCCGCCACCGAGATGATCTGTCCGCAGTGTTTCATGGTGCGTTCCAATCAATCCACCTCCGTTGGTGTTTGGTTCCGCCGGATGGCACCCGGCGTCAGGTGTTTGGGGTACCGCTCTCGTCTCCGGCCGCTATTGTTGGCTGCGGCGCATCACCTCCTTCAGTCTGGGAACCGGCGCAGGCATCCGCTCCCGGCGGGGGGCGTTTCACACCAGCCAGTCCAGGGTTGCGGCGGGGGCCTCCTCCGGGGAGCCGCCGCGGAGGCCATGGATGGTGGAGAGCCGTTTGTAGGCGCCGTCGCCGCTGGGGAGCGTCTCGGTCATCCGCTGCAGGTTCCGCCGCGTCCTCCGGCGCAGGCTCCGCTTGTCGCGGATGCCCACGTAGAGCTTCTGCCGCTGTGCCATGCAATCCCTCCTCGGTGGTCTTGCCCTCGTCGGCGCGGGGCCGGGGGCTCACTCTCCTCTATGGACTTTGGGTTCCCGGGGCTGTCCGGACGCCCTCCCGCCGACGGGCGGGATGAGCCAGTCGCCGTCTTCCGCGGCGGGGACAAAGGCCTCGTGCCGGAAGGTGTAGGTGGTCTGCAGGCTTCCGTCTTCCTGGAGGGCCTCGGTGGCCACCCGGCGGCTGAAGGAATAGAGGGGGCGGACGCCCCAGCGCCGCAGGGCGCGTTCCAGGGGGGCCATCAGATAGGGGGCGCCCCCGATGAGCGCCGTGTCGGCCCGCTGCTCGCGGGCGCACTGGGCCAGTTCGGCGGCCCGCATCCGCAGATTCTCCGCCGTGGGGGGACGGTGGAAGGTCAGCAGCGCCACCACCAAAGCCTTGTTGGCGGGTTCCACCACTCCCTCGGCGGTCTGCTCCGCTGTGGCGGTGTGGCGGGTGAGATTGACGATCACAGGCACACCCCTTTCCAGTAAGAAAGAGAGGCCCGCAGGCCTCTCTTCGGCGTGATCTATGGGCTTCTCTGTGGTGTTCTCGCGCTGCCGCGGCGGGTCGGCACCTCTTCCCCGGTACAGGCAGAGCGGTCTAGCTGTTGTCGTAGTAGGGCTGGAAGGAGATGGTGAGCAGGTTGTCGGCGATTTGCACCAGCCGCACCGGCACCATGTCACCCTTCTTCAGATCCCTGGGCTTCCCCTCGCCCTCGGGGAGGTCGATGTTCCACGCCTCGGTCTCCCCCTGGACCTTGAACTGGGGGTTGCCCTTCTTGTTCACCTTGATGCAGGGAATCTCCAGGGTGTCGCCCTCCCTGTAGCTGCCGCCGTTGATGGTGACGCTGCGCTGCGCCTTCTCCACCTCCACATCCACCTTCAGCTCGCCGCGGCCGTAGCCGCTGGAGGTCTTGCCGCCGATGCCCCATTCCGCCACCGCCTGGGCGAGCAGATCGAAGGCCAGCTGGGCCCACTCGTCGGCCTCGGGGTCGTCGCAGCTCACAGCGGTGAGGAAGTTCCCCTGCACGGCAAGGAAGGCCACCGGGTTGGGGCTGTCGCTGTCCGCAGGGGCGCCCTCCCGGCCGCCGGAGCTGTAGTAGCCGGGGTGGTGGGGCGTCATGACGTCGGGGCGGAGGCCGCTGTCCTGCTTGCCGCCGGTGGGGGTCAGCCAGGCGTCGTGGAAGGTGATGTGCCCGGCGTCGTCGGTGTCGCCGAAGAGGATTCTGTGGTAGTCGCCGCCCATGCGGAACCGGGCGGCCTCCTCGTCGGCCTCCTTGTCTCCGGCCCTGCCCCAGACGGTGTGGCAGTAGTGGGCCGCCAGCCCCTTGAGGGCGCTCCCGGGGATGAAGGGCACGCCGTAGGTGTGGTGGAGGGTCAGGCCAGCCTCCAGGACGTTCTCGCCGCCCAGGCCGATGACCATCCGCCCCTCCTGGATGTGCAGATTGCCGTAGAGCGCGCTCTGGGACTGCAGCGCCTCCTTCCACCGCTCGAAGGCGTCGGCGTAGAGGCCGCCCCGGCTGGCGGCCGCAGCCTTCCGGGCGGCGGCGTAGAGCTTCTGTCGCTCCTCGGGGTGCCCTTCGTCCTTGTAGGGCTCGCGGAGATAGCGCTGGAGCAGCAGTCCGGCGTGCTCCGCCTTCCCGCGGTCGACGCCCTGCAGCGCGCTGCGGCAGGCCGGGCTAGTCATGGGGATCGTTCCCCCGTTCCTTGCCCAGGGCCTCGGTCTGCCGCTTGATCCAGCTCGCCGCGGCCAGGGCGTCCCGGCTGAGCCGCAGATAGTCGGTCATCCCGGCGGTCCGGCTCTCCTCCACCAGATCCCCGGCGTCCTTCTCCCGGCCGAGGACCGCCGCCAGCGCCTCCACCACATCGTCGCGGCCCTTGGCCCGGGCGAAGGCCAGCGCCTGGGCCAGGCCGCAGCTGTGGATCACCGAGGGGAAGGACTTGGCGAAGATGCTGAAGTCCTCCCCTCCCCGGGGGCCGTCGGCGATCCTCGAGACGTAGCTCCAGGAGCGCTCGGCAAACCGCTGGTTCCGCGTGGTCACCTGCTTGCTTGTCGCCATGGGTCCACCTCCTCGTCAAAGAGCAGCCGCACGTTGCCGCGGCCCACGGTGGCCTTGCCGCCTACCTGGAGGGCATGGGCGCCGCTGCAGTAGTCCTCCAGGAGCTGCTCCGGCGTGGCCGTTCCGCCGCCCCAGACGCGGTCGCACCAGACGAACCCCGCCAGCAGCGCCTCGGCGGGCAGGGACTCCTCGTACCAGAGGGCGCCCCGCTGGACGGTCTTGGTCTTCTCGTCGATCCGGATGCGGGCGTCCACCTGGGTGCCTGTCTCGGTGAGGAAGGCGAAGACGTCGTCGTGGACCACGGCGAAGCGCCTGCCGAAGGCCTCCCGCCAGTTTTTGTTCCCGTCGCCGGGGAAGAAGAGCCCCGCCAGCAGCTCCGACCACCGTCCAACGGGCTCGTCCTCCCTGGCTCTCCTGACGTCCAGGTCCAGGTCTTCCAGGTAGACGGTGTTCTCCGCGGCCAGCGCCGATCCCTCGTTCACCAGCACCTGTCTGGCGGGGTCGTCGCCGGTGAAGGCCGGCAGTTCGCGGCACTCCCTGCCCGTCTGTTCGCAGTCCCGGGCGAAGCGGGCCAGCGCCAGCGGCGAGGTGACCCAGGCGAAGGTGCCGTAGAGGCTCCGTGTGGGCAGTGCTACCAGCCGGGCGTCGGTGAAGACCAGCGAACCGCTGTTGGCGGCGTCCTCCCCGGCCAGGCCGAAGGCGACGCCCAGCATCCTGCCCTTCTCGCTCCTGCGGGCCTCGTCGGTGGCGCCGTAGTTGTCGGCGATGACGCCCTTCACCGACGAACCGGGGACAAAGGGCCAGTTGGTCACCTTCTCGCGCATGATGGGCAGATCGATATAGCCGACCCCCCGTCCCGCCCCGACGTGCAGCGGGGAGAGGGTGTGCATCCCGTAGAGTTTCGCCTGTTTCGCTTCCATTAACAGATTCCTCCCTTCACCAGATGCCCCAGAGGGCGAGACCGAAACCGTCCAGCGCGTCCTGCGGTTCGTCGGAGACCGGTTCGAGCCAGCGCGGAGCCAGCTCCTCGGCGGACCCCTGTTCCACGTCGAAGAAGTAGACGCTCCCGGCGGGGACCGCCCGCCTGGCGGGCTTGGGGCCGGGGCGCCTGCCGCCGCTTCTGTCGTAGCTCCATCCCGAGTGGTAGCGCCCGCGCCCCACTGCGGCGGCGCGGAGCCGCACCCGCACCCCCGTGCCGGGGACGACGCCCCGCAGCTGGCTGTCGAGCCATCCCGGCTTCCAGCCGCCGGTGAAGAGCGCGTCGGTGGCCAGGACCATCCGCACCTGTTCCGCCCCCCGCAACGCCGCGCGGATCTCCCCGGGACAGTCCCAGGGGGCGGCGTCGCTTGAGGCCACCCGCACGGTCCGCCGTTCGCCGCCCAGCGTGGCCAGACGGTCCGGCTTCGCCGCCAGGGCATCCCCGAAGGGCCCCCCGCCGGGGCGCACCCGGAGGAGGATGGAGAGCGCCGTCTCATCGGCGCCGTCCCGCAGGGCGAAGTCGCAGGCCGAGGTGGAAAAGAGCAGCCCTTCGTCGGCGCTGCCCCTGGCCGGGTCGATGCAGACATGGGTCCGCTCGTCGGTGGGCAGCGTGGTGATCCACTCGGGGTGGTCATCCTCGCCGTCGGCCGGGTAGTCGGCACGGAAGTCGCCGCTCCCGGCGAGCCAGGAGGCTATCCTCTTGCGGCTCCAGAAGGGCGGCGGCGTGCCGGGCTTGAAGTCGCCGGCCTCCTCGGGGAGGAGCAGCGGCTCCAGTTCCCCGGGGAGATCCGTGCCCCCGCCGTCCGCCGGTTTCTCCGGGCGCAGGGGGTAGTGGGCTGTGGGGGCGCCGTCCGCCCCGGCGTCGCCTGTGGCGGTGAAGTCCAGCGGCGCGGGGAAAAAGAGTTTCCCCCGCCGGAAGGGCAGCGGGCCGGAGACCTCCAGGGCGAGCAGCCTCTCGATGACGGCGCTCTCCCGGAAGTCCACCCCGGCGAGCTTGCCCAGCAGGCTGCGCACCGCACCGGTGGTCTGCGACGGCGGCGGCCAGGTCCTGGTGCGCGCCCTGGTGGCCTCGCCGGCGTTGAAGGGCCGTCCGTCGCGGAAGATCAGGGGATCCCGCGGGGAGATCCGGAGGGTTGCCTCCTGTCCGCTCATCTACGCATCCTCCTTTCGGCGGCGCCGCTCCGCCAGACGCTTTGCTTCGGCGATCTGCCGGGCCACCAGAAGCTCCTCGGCGAAGTCCGCCAGCGCTTCGGGGGAGTCCACAGGGGCGTCCCTCCCCGTGCAGATCCTCTCGATGTCGTCGTCGCCGAGACGGAGCTCGCCCTTGACCTTGCGGGAGAGCACCAGCCGGAGGTCGGCGCGGATGGCCTTCTCCAGGCCTTCCGTCTCCGTCCAGTTTCTGAAGTGCCCGGCCCGCCGGCGCAGCTCGTAGGGGAGCTTATTGCTCCGCTCCCCCTCCAGAAAGTGGCCCACCCACTCCTGCAGCCGATCGATACGCGGATCGGTCCACTGGGCGCGGAAGGTGGTGGGCGCGTTGCCCCTGGACCGGACCACCACGGCCAGGCCGTTGCGCTGCTCCTTCTCCGGCAGCTTCTTGCCCTTGGCCAGGCTCTCCGCCTTGCGGCCGAAGTCCAGGAGATCCTCCAGATCCTCCAGACAGTGGGCGATGGAGATCCCCGCCGAGAGGGTCGGTGCGGCGTTGCTGCCTTTGGCCACAGGCTCCATGATGTCGGCAAACCGCTTGCGCAGCTTGTCGGCGCAGTCCACTGCCTGGTCCACCGGGAGGAAGGCCAGGACGTCGTCGCCGCCGGTGTAGACGGCCACTCCGTTGTGCTTCTTTATTTCTTTTCTGGCCTCTATAGCAAACCTCGACAATTCCCCGGAAAACTCTCGGTGGTCATGGGGTGTCTCTTTTTCGCTCAACAGGGCGCCCATATGGTCGCCGTCGGCCGCCAGCACGGCCAGGTAGGGGAAGGGCTCGCCGTAGCTGCGGATCAGCCGGTCCACCAGGGCGGGCACGCCTTCCAGCGCTTTGTTCAGGGCCTCCCCGTCGCCGCCGGGGCGCTCGCCTGTGCTCTCTTCCACCATCTGGGCGTGCCGGGTGGGAAAGAGCACCGTCCCCTCGTAGGGGAAGATCTCGAAGGGCCCGCCGGGGACCCGGCTCAGCATCTCGCCGGGGATCCGCCCGCAGGCTGTGGAGAGCTCCTCCAGATCACCCTCCCTGATGCCGCGGATCCAGGGGTCGGCGGCCACGCGGCTCACCGAGGGGAACCGCACCCTGCCGCCGGCCAGACGCTTGACCAGCCCCACGGCGTCGAGCTCCTCGCCCGCCTTGAGGCGCATGCGGCCCCGGATCGTCCCGGTGTCGCGCTTCAGCCCGCCGCCCAGTCTGTCCCGGGGGGACTGCAGCACGCTCTCCCTTCCGCCGTCCAGGGAGGATTTGTGGATGCCGGCACTCCCCAGGTGGGGGCGGAAGTCCCGGCAGGCCTTGCGGCCGGCAAGGAGGCGCATCACCCGCTTCCGGGCCGCCTGGTAGCCGGTGCCGTTCAGGGGTGTCCAGGCGGCGTAGAACTCGATGACGTCTTCCACCTGCCGGTCCCAGCGGCTGGCGGCCACGGCGCCGCCGGCGATCTGCCGCGCCTGGTCGGCGAAGTCCCGCCAGCGTCTCTCCGCGGCCTTCCGGGCAGCGTCGCGGACATCCTCCACCTTCGTGTTCCCCCGAATCTCGGCGAGGATCACATTGGCCACCGAGAGCGTGTCTTCTTCCTTCGGGTCGGCCGGACGGAGCTCTTTATCGCCGGCAGCGGGGAAGATCAGTTCGGCGCCGGCCTCGGAAGCGCCAAGGGCGGCCGCCTTGGCCACCTCCGAGAGCAGATAGGAGCCGAACCAGAGGTCCCGGGTGCGCCGGGCGGCGGCGATGAACTCCTGCACCGGCCCGATGGAAAGCGCCAGCAGCGCGCCGCTCATGATCCCACCTCCCTGTAGCCCGACTCTTCAAGGAAACGGACAAAGCCCTCCAGGGCGGAACCCCGCTTGGAGTGGCCCTGCAGCGGCGAGTCGGGATAGTCGGCGAAGCGCGGGTGGATAACGTCGTGCTCGTCCACGTCGCGGGCTCGCCCGGTCCCCTCCAGACGGATGCCTTCGGGGAGCCCCGGCGTCGCCAGCTGAACGACCATGGGCAGGGCCTTCTCGCCGCCCCGGCAGACCAGCGGCCGGACGACCAGCGGACTGGCCATGCGGCCGGCGTTTCTGCCCTCTGCGTCACCGTTGTCGGTAGGCGGCGCCAGGGTGGTGTCGCCGGGATCGCCATGTTTCTCATCCTTGAAGTGGAAGATGATGGGCATGCCGAAGGCCGCCCGGGGGAAGCCCCACTGGGGCATGTGGTCCCGCGGATCGTGGCCGCCGGAATGGCTCCTCGCGGCGCGGCGGATGCTGTCCGGCTCGGGCCACCTGGAGCGCCCCGGGCGTTTCCCCTGCCCCGGGTTGCGCCCAAGCCCCACGCCCTGGCGGAAGTGCCTGAGCCGCCCCAGGGCCTGGTCCCAGGCGTTGAGGGTGGCGGCGCTCCGGTCGCCCACCCAGAGACCGGCGGCGACCAGCGGCCAGGGTCTGCCCCCCTCCACCGCCAGCGGACGGCCCAGATGGCGTTCCACCCAGGAGGCGAGCTGCGCGGGGTCTGTGGTGTCGGGGGGCGCGAAGTTCTCACAGTAGAGGGCGCCGCAGCCGCGGCGGGTCCGCGCGCCCAGTCCGCCGAGGTTGCACCAGGCCCAGAGCGCCCGATGGACGTCGTTTCTGTGCTTCCTGTGGTACTCCAGCTCCAGCTGGAAGGCCACGCCGGTGCGGCAGTTCTGCTGTTTGTTCTCGATAAAGGGGAAGAGGGCGTAGGGGAGCGACCGGTGCTCGCCGGTGAGCTGCTCGATGGACTGGTCGCTCCCTTTGCCTTCCAGACGCACCCGCACGGCCACATCGCTGGGGTGTCCGTCCGGCCCGTCTTCCTCCCTGGTTTCGCCGGGGCCGGTGAGTCCGCCCCAGATATCCCGTTCTTTCCTGAAGAGCTCATCCGCCGTGGCGCACTCCGCCCCGGCGGTAGCCCGCCACCAGAAGCGCAGCCGGCCCCGCACCGTGGTGCCCCGCACGGGCGTCACCGGGTCCACCACACCGGTCTGCACGCCGCCGAACATGGGCGTCACCACCCTGCAGCGGCAGCTGCAGCGTTCGCGTCCGCTCCGCTGCGCCGCCTCGGGCGCAGAGGGCGCCGCCGTCTCGATCCTTCGCGCCATTCCGTCACCTCCCTGGATGATCGCGGTGCGGCTGCACCGCTTCCCCAACCCTCTCCGGACACCGCCGGGCGGCCTCCGGAGCCTCACATACCATATTCACCTTTCGGTTCTCTTTGCCGCTAGAGACTCTGCAGATGCCGCAGCAGGAGGGTCGTCCGTCCTTCCCGGGCCGCCGTCTGGACCGAGGCCCGCAGCACCGCCCGGAGCTCCCGGAAGTTGCCCGGGTAGTCCCGGCGCTCCAGCGCCCCGATGGCGTCCAGGGAGATGCTGCGCACCACCGGTTCTCCCTCCTTGCGGGGGTTCACCGCCTCGTCCTGGAGGGCCAGGCTGATGAGCAGCCGCATGTCCTCGGTGCGCTTCCGCAGAGGCGGGATCTCGATCTGGTGGTCGAAGCGGTGGTAGAGGTCGGCCCGAAACTCCGGCCGCCCCTGGCGGACCCACTCTCTGAGCGGCCGGTTGGTGGTGGCCAAAAGCAGCACCGGCGACGGGATCCCCTCGGGGGGGCCGCCCATCCTGCGCACCCGGCCGGTGTCCATGTAGGAGAGCAGCCGGGTCTGGTGCCGCAGGTCCATGTCGCCGATCTCGTCGAGAAAGACCGCCCCGCCCCGGGAGCTCTCCAAAAGACCCGGCCGGTCCTCCCTGGCGTCGGTGAAGGCCCCCCGGACATTGCCGAAGAGCTCCACATCGATCATCTCCTTGCCCACCGCGGAGATGTTGAAGGGGGACATGCGCACCTTCCCAAGGAGCGAACGCTTGATCCACTGGGCCACCAGCGTCTTGCCCACGCCGCTCTCCCCCAGGATCAGCACGCCGGGCACCCCCGCCCCGTCGTAGGTGCCGGACTGCCAAAGGCCCTCGAAGAACCAGCTGTAGCTCCGGCGGAGATCCTGGATGGCCGACTTCACCTGGAAGAGGAGCTCCTTCATGGAAGGGTCGCTGAAGAGGCTGAAGAGCGAGGGGGTGGCCTGTTCCGGGTCGGCGGCGTCCAGGTGGGCCTTCCAGTGGATCTCCTTGACGAAGGCCTCCTCCGGCAGGGTGGCCCGGTAGAAGCGCCGCAGCGACTCCTTCAGCGCCGCCTCGAAGGCGGCCGTCTCGTCGCTGTCGGGCCGCCGCCCCTGAGCGCCGAAGAGGTGCTCCGCCCGGAAGATCCCGCAGAGCCGGTAGTGGGGCGCCTCGCAGACCCGGCCGACCTCGTCGTCCCAGCGGTTGCCCGGCAGCACCAGGATGAGATCCACCGGGTCGCCGCCGGCGAAACGACTGCCCTGCTTCAAGGCCGTCCTGGGGGTGGCCGCCACCAGCTGCGGCGGGGGGTCGCCCAGCTGGGGCAGACCGTACCGCACCGGGGTGCCCCCCTCCGCGAGGACCCCGGCGAGGTCGCGGAACTCCGGCCGCCGCCAGTTGCCTGTCTCGGCCAGACGCTCCACCGTCTCCGCAACGCAACGCTCCATGGCCTCCGCCAGCGCCTCGTCACCGCCGCCCAGCACCGACACCGCAAAAGCGCTCACCGCCCCTCACCTCCGTTGTCCTGCCCGACTCTCCGTTCCGCCTCGGGTTTCCATGTCTCGTAGAAGGTCTTCTTCTTCACCGATCCGGCTCCCATAGCATCCAGGGGCGGGGCTTTCAGGCCGCAGACCTCCCGGAGCACATCGCCGATGAGGCGGCGGAAAGCGTTGTACCGGCCGACGATCTCCTCCTTGTGCTTGCTCCAGAAGCTGGATTTCTGCACGTCCTTCCACTGGAGGCCCAGCTCCCCCAGCATCCAGTCGAGCCAGCGCACCTCCAGCCACCGCGGCAGCGTGGGGGCGCCCCGGGAAGCCATGAGGGTATCCAGATAGATGTAGGGGAAGGCCGAGGTGTCGCCCACCCCGGAGGGCTCCCCGGGAGGCAGCGCCAGCACCTTGCCCTCGAGCTTCCCGTAGAGGCCGGACCTGGTGAGGAATTTCTGCTCCCCGGCGGCTCCGTACAGCATTCTGGAGTTCAGCAGCTCCCGGGCGTTCTCGGGATGCACCACGGCGAAGACCGGATGGAGTTCCGGCTTCAGCCGCCGCACCAGCCGCTCCACAACGCTCCGGAAGAGCTCCATATCCTCGGTGGCGAAGTCCAGCTGCCGTCCCGACAGCGACCAGAGGATGGCCCCACGGCGCCACAGCCAGACCACCTCCAGCCCGGAGGCGATACTCTCCGGGGGGACAAAGAAAGGGCTCGCCCTTTCGACGGCCATCTGCAGGCCTTCGTCCTCCCCCTCCTGGAGCCGCACCGATTCGTCGTCGGCGGGGTCCATCTCCTCGTCCGTCCCGGGATCCTGCCCGTCGAGGTCACTGTCCTCATCCGCCCGTTTTTGGCGATTTTCATCCAGTTCCTCCACGCTCTTCCTGCCGCGCCTCTTCGTTGTCTGCTGCTGCTGCGTCTGCTGCTTCTGGCCCTGTCTCTGTCCCGCGCCGCTAGCCATGGTCTCTCTCCTTTCCGCTCCGGTTCAGAAGCACCCGGCTTTTCAGTCCCGCCGCGCTCTCCCGGGCCGGGATGCTGCGCAGCACCCCCTGGAAGGACTCGTAGGAGGCCACCTCCAGCCAGGCGTGCTGCATCTCCGCCGGGACGGTGCGCTCCAGCTTCCCTCCAGGGGCGTCCAGCGCCGTCTTGACGGCCAGCTCGAAGTGGACCAGGCTCTGGGGCAGCTCGCCGAAGGGCCGCTCGCCGCCCTCCTCCGAGAGGATGGCCGACAGCTCCCGCAGACCGCGGAGGGCACACTCCTCATAGGGCGCCTTCGCACCCCGCAAGGGTTTGCCCCAGACCAGCAGCTCCCGCAGCTCCCGCACGCGGTCCCGCTCCGACCCGGTGCCGCCCACCTGGTGGAAGCGCCGCATAGCCAGCTGGGTGCCCCGCTCGCCGATGGCCTGGGCGGCGGTGAGCCCCACCGGCGCGCCCTCCGGCACCAGTTCCGGGGCTGCGCCCCAGATCGGCCGTCCCGCCAGGTCGGCGCCCATGCAGCGGCGGCAGACCCGTCCCGGCCCGGCGGCACAGGTCAGGGGCGACCGGAGGGCCAGGGCGCCGTCATGTTCGGCCAGATGAACCCGAAGGATCTCAGGCGGATCGCCCCGGCCCTCCCAGTAGGCCGCCAGAGCCTCGCAGTCGCCGTCGGTCAGCGGACGGTCGCCCCCAACCGGCACCCGGCCTGCGGCCAGGCGTTTGAGGATATCGTCCTCCGGCTTCTCTGCAGAGAGCGAGCCGAAGAGTGCCAGAGGCGGATCCGCCGTGGTATCCCCCAGCGCGGCCACCCAGAGCCGCCCTCCGCTGCAGGTGACCGACAGGCCCCGTTCGGTCCCGCAGTCGTCACCCTCGGCGAGGGTGTTGTACATCCCTTCGGCCAGCTGCCGGGAGAGGTAGCCCGACTCGGCCACCGCCAGCTTCTTGGAGGCCATGGACTCCCGGGAGGCGTAGCTGTAGCGGAAGAGCTCGTCGTCGCTCAGGCCGTCCCAGAGATTCCCGTC
>JAIPGA010000038.1 GCA_021736445.1 Synergistales bacterium
CTTCCTGGACACCCCGGAGGCCCAGCCCCGCGACGAGCGCCGGGAGTGGGCCGAGCTGATCTCCGAGCTCACCTTCGAGGGCATCATCATCCACAAAAAGGGGATCGCCGTCCACTGCAACCGGTCGCTGCTCGCCATCCTGGGCTACGACTACAACGAGCTGATCGGACAGTCCGTTTTCACCTTCCTCCACGAGGAGGACCGGGGGATCGGCGCCGAGCACGCCGCCATGAGCGTCACCGAGCCCTACGTGGTGCGCGTGGTCAGGAAGGACGGCCGGATCTTCCCCGCCGAGATCGAGGGGCGGGACTTCGTGAAGGACGGCGAGCTCTACCGGGTGGCCGCCGTCCGGGACATCACCGAGCGCAGGGAGACCCAGGCCACGCTCCGCCGGCAGCGGAACCTGCTGGAATCCATCATCGACAGCGTCTCCGACATCCTGGCCATCCAGGAGCCGGACCACACCATCGTGCGCTACAACAAGGCGGGCTACGACTTCCTGGGCGTGACCCCCGAGGAGGCGGACGGGAAGAAATGCTACGAGCTGATCGGCCGCACCGAGCCCTGCGAGGAGTGCGCCAACGCCCTGGCCAGGGAGACAGGGCGGCCGCAGCAGCTGGAGCGGTACATCCCCGAGCTGGGGCTCACCCTGGACTGCCGCAGCGCGCCGGTCTTCGACGACCAGGGCAACATCGTCCAGATCGTGGAGCACCTCCGGGACATCACGGGACGCAAGGAGGCCGAGCGGCAGCTCATCGAGGCCCGGGAGCAGGCCGAGGCCGCCAGCAGGGCCAAATCGGAGTTCCTCTCCAACATGAGCCACGAGATCCGCACCCCCCTCAACGCGGTGATCGGCTTCAGCGAGTTCCTCGCCCAGACCGAGCTGGACAGCATCCAGCGGACCTACGCCGACAATGTCCACACCGCCGCCCGGTCGCTCCTGGATGTGGTCGACGACGTCCTGGATCTCTCCAAGATCGAGGCGGGCCGCCTGGAGCTCGAACGGGTGGAGACCGACATGATCGCCCTCATCCGGGAGGCGGCCCGCATCGCCGGCTTCCAGGCCGAGCGCAAGGGGCTGGCGCTGAAGGTGGATATCCGGAAGGGGATGCCCCGCGTGGCCCTGGTGGACCCGGTACGGCTCAAGCAGATCCTCGCGAATCTCCTGAGCAACGCCGTCAAGTTCACCCACCAGGGCGAGGTGGAGCTGACGGTGTGCTGCGAACGCAGCGGCGAGACGGCCTGCCGCTACCGCTTCGCCGTGCGCGACACGGGGATCGGCATCTCACCGGAAGACCGGCGGAAGCTCTTCAAGGCCTTCTCCCAGGCCGACACCTCCACCACCCGCCAGTTCGGCGGCACCGGACTGGGGCTGGTGATCGCCAACTCCCTGGCGGAGAAGATGGGCGGGGCCATCGAGGTGGAGAGCACACCCGGCGAGGGCTCCACCTTCTCCTTCTCCGTCGAGGCCCTCTGCCGGGAAAACGTCCGATGCCGCCGGGAGTCCACAGAGCGGAAGCGGGAGACCGCGCCGGTGAGCATGACCGCCCCGGTGGTTCTGATTGTCGAGGATGTGCCGGTGAACCTGGCGCTGGCCCGCGGCCTCGTCAGTCAGTACCTCCCCAACGCCAGAGTGGTGGAGGCCGCGGACGGCGCCGAGGCGGTGGAGACCGCCCGCCGCGAGGAGCCCGCCCTCATCATCATGGATGTGCAGATGCCCGGCATGGACGGCCTCCAGGCCACCGAGGCCATCCGGCGGGAGGAGCGCACCGGTGTCCACAGGCCGATTGTCGCCATGACCGCCGGCGTCACCAGGGAGGAACGGGAGCGGTGCCTCGCCGCCGGCATGGACGACATCCTCACCAAGCCGGTCCAGCGGGAGGAGCTGCGGCGGGTGCTGGAGCGGTACAGCCCCCCGCGGGGATGAGGGGAACGCGGGCGGCGGAACCGCGTTTCGGCCATCCCGCTCTTTCTTGTCTGTTCTTTTTGTGCTTGAATAGCGGTAGGAAAGAGCAGTGGGATTGTTCTGCATGATGTCGCAACAGGCTTATGTGGAGCTGCGCCTGCTTTGAGACCAACCGCGGAAGGCGACGCAGAGCGAAGGAGAGCAGCCATGACCCAGGCCGACCGGCAGCACCGGAACGACACCCCCCTTGGCCAGACCAACGGACAGCTCCGGGGCATCCTGGACTACAGCCCGCTGCTGATCAACGTCTTCGACCTGAACGGCACCTACCTGCTGGTGAGCCGGGCCACCTGCGACATGTTCGGGATGTCTTCCGGGGAGCTGGTGGGCCGCACCTTCCGGGAGCTGCTGCCCCCCGAGACGGCGGCGACCTTCCAGTCGCGGATCGACGAGGTGGTGCGGCGGCGCGCATCCCTGACCGTGGAGGACCGGATGGAGATCGGCGGGGTGGAGCGCATCTTCGACACCACCCTCTTTCCCATCTTCGACAGCCGGCGGAACCTGACGGCCATCTGCGGGATCGCCCACGACATCACCGACCGCGTCCGCGCCGAGGAGGCGCTGGAGGCGGCCAGGGATTGCGCCGAGGAGGCCAGCCGGGCCAAGTCCGCCTTTCTGGCCAACATGAGCCACGAGTTCCGCACCCCCCTGAACGGCATCGTGGGGATGCTCCAGCTGCTGGAGACCACCGATCCCGACGACGAGCAGGCCGAGTACCTGCAGCTGGCGCTCACCTCCTCCAGTCGGCTGACCCGGCTGCTCTCGGACCTCCTGGATATCGCCAATGCCGAGACGGGACGGCTGGAGATCCATCCCGCCCCCTTCGACATCAGGGACGCCGTGGACCCGGTAGTGGAGCTCTTCGCCGTCACCGCCAGGGAGAAGGGGATCGCCCTCCGCTCTTTCCTGGACCCCGATCTGCCCCCCAGCCTGACGGGCGACGCCGCGCGGGTGCGGCAGGTGCTCTTCAACCTGGTGGCCAACAGCGTGAGGTTCACCGACAGCGGCACCGTCTCCCTGGATGTCTCGTCCCGGCCGGGGGAGAGCGGCGGTGCGCTGCCGGTCTGTTTCACCGTGGCCGATACGGGCTGCGGCATCCCCCAGGAGCGTCTTGAGGCCATGTTCCATCCCTTCGTCCAGGCCGACGACGCCTACAACCGCCACCACGAGGGGCCGGGGCTGGGGCTCTCTCTCAGCAGGCGGCTGGTGGAGCGCATGGGCGGCACCATCGACATGGAGAGCGCCCCCGGGCAGGGCACCACCGTGCGGGTGGTGCTCCCCTTCGATCCGCCCGCCTGATCCCCTCCGCGGTGTTCCCGCCTCCCTTCTCCCCGACAGCCCATTTCCTTCGCCCAACCCGCCAACCTCCCGTGCCTGGAAGGCCGTTATCTGTTACGATATTTCCCAATACAGGGTCTGCGCCCGCCCTGCGCACACCCTGCGCCCTCTGGAAGAAACCAACGCGAGGTGATGCAATCGTGAGAGAACGAACGGCCCAGGCCGGAACCCTGGAGTCCTCGGACTGCCTGGTGACGGTCGCCGCAAGCGATACAACGGATATCGACTACCGGGGGGCCAATGCGGCCCTCTTCGGCGGGCGGACCCGCTCGCTGATCATGGCGATCCTCCGGGAACGGGGGATCGAAGGCGTCAGCATCCAGGTGCAGGACCAGGGCGCGCTGGAGCCCACGCTGCGGGCGCGGCTGGAGACCGCCCTGGACCGGCAGGCCGCCCCGGGCGCCGCGGCGGGGAGGTGAGGTGATGGCCAGAGTCTGCCGCTCCATGCTCTACGTACCTGGCAACAGCCCCTCCATGCTCCAGCACGCGCCCATCTTCGGCGCCGACAGCGTTCTGCTGGACCTGGAGGACGCCGTGGCCATCACCGAGAAGGACGCCGCCCGGCACCTGACGGCCCGCTTTCTGCGGGCCCTGGACTTCGGCGACACCATCGTCACCGTCCGGCTCAACGGCGCCGACACGGACTTCTTCGAGGAGGACGTGCGGGCCATCGTCCCCTGCCGGCCCGACGCCGTCCGGCTGCCCAAGTGCCAGTCCGCCGGGGACGTCCGTCGGCTCGATGAGCTGATCGCCGATCTGGAGCGCAACGAGGGCCTCCCCCAAGGGGGGGTGAAGATCCACGCCATGATCGAGACCGCCCGGGGCGTGGAGCACGCCTACGAGATCGCCTGCGCCGCCCCGCGGGTGGACGCCCTCACGCTGGGCGGCCAGGACCTCACCGCCGACATGGGGGTGCGCAAGACCCCCGGCGGGAATGAGATCTTCTACGCCCGCACAAGGGTTGTCACGGCCGCCCGGGCCGCCGGGATCGACGTCTTCGACACCGTCTGGACCGACGTGAACGACAACGAGGGCCTCCTGGAGGAGACCCGGATGGTCATCGGCCTGGGCTTCACCGGCAAGGCCGCCATCCATCCCGGCCAGATCGAGTGGATCCACAGGGCCTTCGTGCCCGAACGCAAAGAGGTCCGCCACGCCGAGCGCGTGGTGGCCGCCGCCGACGAGGCGGAGCGCCGGGGCAAGGGCGCCGTGGCCGTGGACGGCAGGATGATCGACGCCCCCGTGGTGACCAAGGCCCGCCACATCCTGGAACTGGCCCGGCTCTACGGAATGGAAGGGGGAGAGGAAGAATGACCGACTGGGTGCGCAACGCCCTGGGACGGCAGGTGCCCCGCAGCATTCCCGGCCTCGGGGAGCTGCTCCCCTACCAGGGGCCCATGGCGCGGATCGGCGGGGAGACGTCGGTGCCCCGGATCTGTCCGCCCCTGAAGCCCGAACCGCCCACGCGGAACAAGGTGACCCACAACCTGAAGAAGGCCATCGAGGACTCGGGGCTGGAGAACGGGATGACCATCTCCTTCCACCACCATCTGCGCAACGGCGACGCCGTGCTGCCCATGGTGCTGGAGGCGCTGCGGGAGATGGGCTTTGCCAACCTCACCCTGGCCCCCAGCTCCCTCACCGGCGCCCACGACTGCGTGGCCGACTACGTCCGCAGCGGCACGGTGGACCGCATCTTCACCTCCGGACTGCGCGGCGAGGTGGGGCGGATGGTCTCCCGGGGCGAGATGGAGATCCCCGTGGTGGTCCGCAGCCACGGCGGGCGGGCCAGGGCCGTCGAGGAGGGGAGCATCGCCGTCGACGTGGCCTTCATCGCCGCCCCCGCCTGCGACGCCCTGGGCAACATGACCGGCAGCGAGGGACGCTCCGCCTGCGGCTCCATGGGCTATCCCATGGTGGACGCCCGCTACGCAGGGCACGTCATCGCCCTCACCGACAACCTGACGGACTACCCGCTGGCCCCGCGGATCTCCATCCCCCAGCATCAGGTGAACCAGGTGGTGGAGATCGACAGCCTCGGCGATCCCGCAAAGATCGCCACCGGCGCCGCACGGATCACCCGCAACCCCGTGGACCTGCGCATCGCCGGGAGCTGCTACGACCTCATCCAGGCCTCGGGGATGCTCGCTCCCGGCGTCTCCTTCCAGGTGGGCGCCGGCGGGATCTCCCTGGCCACCGCCTCCTACGTCCGCACCGCCATGCGGGAGCGGGGCATCCGGGGGAGCTTCGGCCTGGGCGGCATCACCGGCTACATGGCCGGCATGCTGGAAGAAGGGCTCTTCAAGGCCCTCTACGACGTGCAGAGCTTCGACGCCTCGGTGCGGGACTCCCTGGCCCACAACCCCAGCCACATGGAGATCGACGCCTCCTGGTACGCCAACCCCCTCAACCGGGGCTGCGTGGCCCACAACCTGGACATCGTCGTCCTGGCGGCGCTGGACATCGACACCGACTTCAACGTCAACGTCCTCACCGGCAACGACGGCTTCCTGCGGGGCGCCTCCGGCGGGCACTCCGACACCGCCGCCGGATCGTCGCTCTGCATCGTGGCCGCGCCCTCCTTCCGGGGCGGCGTGCCCACCATCAAGGAGCACGTCAACACCGTGGTCACCCCCGGCGAGACGGTGGACGCCGTGGTGACCGAGCGGGGCATCTGCATCAACCCCCGGCGGGAGGATCTGCTGCAGGCGGCGACCAGAGCGGGGCTGCCGGTGGTGGATATCGAGAGGCTGCACGCCGATGTGGTCGCACTCACCGGCAGACCCGAGCCGGTGGCCTTCGACGAGGACAGGGTGGTGGCCCTGGTGGAGTACCGGGACGGCACCATCATCGACTGCGCCTATAAAGTGGAAGAGTAGACCGGGAGGAGGCTTCCCCCGGTGACGACAGGAGAGGAGTGACACAGGTGGCGGACGAGACAGGAAAGAACACCCGGCAGAAGGAAACGAAGCAGGAACCCGGCGAGACGGCCGGCGGGAGCGCCGCACAGAAGAGCCCCTCCGGCAGCGCCCGGACCAGAACAGACGCCAGGACGTCGTCCAGGCAGGGAGGCTCCGGCGGCAAGAACGCCGGCGGCAAGGCCTCCGGCGCCTCCAAGGGCGGGTCGCAGGCCAAGGCCTCCGGCGGCAAGAGCGCAGCATCCTCTACGGGAAGCGGCGGCCAGACCAGAAGCAGTGCCGCGGCCAAGGCCGCACCGGCCGATGAAAAGCCCCGGAAGATCGGGATCACCGAGACGGCCTTCCGGGACGCCCACCAGTCCATCATGGCCACACGGCTGCGCACCGAGGACATGCTGCCCATCGCCGAGACGATGGACGAGGTGGGCTACCACTCCCTGGAGGTCTGGGGCGGGGCCACCTTCGACGCCTGCATGCGCTTCCTCGACGAGGATCCCTGGGAGCGGCTCCGCAGCCTGCGGGAGCGCTTCAAGAAGACCAAGCTCCAGATGCTCCTGCGGGGGCAGAACATCGTGGGCTACCGCCACTACGGCGACGACGTGGTGCGGGAGTTCGTCAAGCGGGCCGTGGGCAACGGCCTGGACATCATCCGCATCTTCGACGCCCTCAACGACCTGCGCAACATGGAGGTGGCCGCCGACCAGGTGAAGAAGGAAGGCGCCCACCTGCAGCTCAGCATGTCCTACACCATCTCCCCGGTGCACACGGTGGAGAAGTTCGGCAACCTGGCCCACGACATGAAGGAGATGGGCGCCGACTCGGTCTGCATCAAGGACATGGCCGGGCTGCTCAACCCGGTCCACGCCGCCCAGCTGGTGCGGGCCATCAAGGAGAAGAGCGGCCTGCCGGTGCAGGTGCACTGCCACTACACCAGCGGCATGGCGGCCATGTCCTACCAGGCGGCGCTGCACGCCGGCGCCGACGTGGTGGACTGCGCCATCTCGCCCTTCTCCATGGGCACCAGCCAGCCCGCCACGGAGAGCATCGTGGCCTCCCTGCAGGGCGGCAACCTGGACCCCGGCGTGAAGCTGGAGGATCTGGTGCCGGCCTCGCGGTACTTCAAGGAGATGCGCGAGAAGTACAGCAGCCAGATCATGGGGCTCCAGGGCGTGGACGTGAACGTCCTGATCTATCAGATCCCCGGCGGGATGTACTCCAACCTCACCAGCCAGCTGAAGGAGCAGAACGCCCTGCACCGGATGCAGGACGTGCTGGAGGAGGTCCCCAGGGTCCGCGAGGAGATGGGCTATCCGCCGCTGGTGACGCCCACCAGCCAGATCGTGGGCACCCAGGCCACGGTGAACGTCCTCACCGGCGAACGCTGGAAGCTGGTGCCCAAGGAGGTCAAGATGTACTTCCTGGGCTACTACGGCCGGCCGCCGGCGGAGCTGGACCCCAAGATCGCCGAGAAGGTCCGCGCCGGCGAGGAGCCCATCACCACCAGGCCCGGCGAGATCATCGGCGACGAGCTGCAGGCCGCCCGGGACGCCGTCTCCTCGGTGATGCTCCAGCCCGAGGACGCCCTGAGCTACGCGCTCTTCCCCTCGGTGGCCCGGGACTTCCTGCAGAAGAAGTACGCCGCCCGGACCCGCCAGGACCCCGGCGTGGGCGAGCTGGTCGACGACACCGGGTATGCCGTCTAGGAACGGAATGGCCCCTGTGGAACGCCTGCTGCCCCGGCTCGGTCCGGCGGTTCTGGCCGCACTGCTCTGTCTGTGCCTTTTGGTTGCAGGGGCCGCCGCCGCGCCGACCCCTGCCGGCGCGCCCGAGGGGGGCCACGGGCTCCCCTCGCTGCCGCCGGAGGTCCGGGGGCAACCCCTGACGCCGCTGCTGCAGGGTGACGGGACGGGCATCTGGAAGGTGGGCTCCGGCGAGGAACCCCAGGGGATCCTGATGGTCTCCGGCGACGAGACGGAGTACCTCTCCCTGGAGGGCGGCGGCGCCCCCCTGACGGTGCTGGCCACGGCGCTGACCGGCGGCGGCTGGCTGGTGGCGACCCTGGCCGGCCAGATCGAGGGGATGCTCGGCGACGGCCTGGGCGGCATCGTCACCGCCGGGGCCACCGTGGCCGGGGCCATGGCCGTGGTGGCGGTGGGGCAGTGGATCTTCCTGGTCGCCTGGTTCGTGGTGGGGCTGCTGCTGACGGCGCTCTTCCCGCGGCCCTTCCGCGCCGTGGCGGACCGGCTGCGTTCCTCCTTTTTCGCCTCGCTGGGGGTCGGTCTTCTGGTGGCGGCGGTGGGTCTGGCCTCGGTGGTGCTGCTCTTCGTCTCGCTTTTCGGAATCCCCCTGGCGCTGCTGCTGCTCTTCGCCTACTGGCTGATGCGCTTTGCGGGCTCCCTGGCGCTGGCCCTGGTGGCCGGCGGCGCGGTCATCCGCCTCTTCGGCGGGGAGGGCCGCTACGGCGTGGGGGCCTTCCTGCTGGGCGGACTCCTGCTGGGGGCGCTCCACCTGATCCCCCTGGCGGGCTGGGCGCTCCACTGGCTGCTGACGACGGCGGGATTCGGCGGCGCGCTGCGCGTCGCCTTCGGGTCGCGGCAGGAGGCCTGACGGCCTGGACATTACCGGGGCGATCTGTGCCCGGAGAGAGGTGTGACCGGTTCATGAACGAGAAGGGTTGGCTGGTTGGCAACGCGACGCTGGAAGACGGCAGCAGGGGCTGTACGGTGCTGCTCTTTCCGGGGCGCGCCATGGCCTCCTGCGATGTGCGGGGCGGCGCGCCGGGAACGCGGGACACCGCCGCGCTGGACCCGTCGTGCTCCGTGGAGGGGATCGACGGGCTCTTTTTCACCGGCGGCAGCGTCTTCGGCCTCGATGCGGCCGCCGGCGTCGTCGACTACGCCCGGGAGCAGGGCTACGGTTTCGATACGGGGATCATCAGGGTGCCCATCATCCCGGGAGCCTGCATCTTCGACTTCACCCACGGCGGGCCGCAGAGTGCGCCCGACGCGGCCGCCGCCCGTGGGGCCTGCGAGACCGCCGGTCCCCTGGAGCGCTGCCCCAGGGGCGCCGTCGGCGCCGGCGCCGGGGCGACGGTGGGCAAGTACAGAGGCTTCGAGCAGGCCATGCCCGGAGGCCTCGGCTGGTCGGTGCTCCGGAGCGGTGCGCTGGAGGTGGCCGCCCTGGTGGTGGTCAACGCCGTGGGCGCCGTGCGGAACGAAGAGGGGCATTGGCTTGCCGGCGCCCGTGACGGCCGGGGCGGCATCGAGCCGCCGCTGGACGCCATGGCCGAAGGCGGCATGGGGATCACCTGGGGGACCAGCACCACCCTGGCCGCGGTCTGCACCAACGCGGTTCTCACCAAGGCGGAGGCCGCCCGGATCGCCATCATGGGACACGACGGCCTGGCCCAGGCGATCTTCCCCCTGCACACCCCCTACGACGGCGATACGGTCTTCTGCGCCGCCACCGGCGCTGTGGAAGCCGAGAGCGTCCGTGTGGGCACCTTCGCCACCGCCGCGCTGGCTGCGGCGGTGCGGAGCGTGTTTGCGTCCCTGGCGAGGACGGAAGAAGGGAAGGGATGTCCATGATCACGGTACTTCTGGCCGACGACCACCCGCTGACCCGGTCCGGCATCGCCGGCTACCTGGAGCGGGAGGAGGATATGGAGCTCATCGGCGAGGCCGCCGACGGCGACGAGGCCTGGCGGCAGATCCAGCGACTGCGGCCCACCGTAGCGCTTCTGGATATCCGGATGCCCGGCATGGACGGCGTGGCGGTGGTGCGCAAGATCAAGGAGGCCAAACTGCCGGTCACCTCGCTGATGCTCACCTCCTATGACGCCCAGCAGTACGTGGTCACCTCGCTGCGGGCCGGCGCCAAGGGGTACGTGCTGAAGACAGCCACCCCCGAGGAGCTCGCCCGGGCGATCCGGGTGGTCTCCGGCGGCGGGGTCTATCTGGACCGGGAGGTCTCCCGGAGCATGGAGGAGGGGGAGTTCACACCGGAGTCCCTCTCGGAGCGGGAGCGGGAGGTGCTGCTCCTGGCCGCCCGCGGGCTCTCCAGCAAGGAGGCCGCCAGGCAGCTCTACATCAGCGACCGCACCGTCCAGACCCACCTGGCCTCCATCTACGATAAGCTGGGCGCCAAGAACAAGACCGAAGCCATGCTCCTGGCGCTGAAGTACGGGGTGGTGACCCTGGAGGACCTGCTGGAGTGAAACGACATCTCCTGGCCGTCCTGACCCTGGCCATCCTGGTCCCCTCCATCGCCATCCTCATCTCCGCGGGGCTCGGGATGATCCAGCACGAAGACGTGATGAAGCGCGTGGCCCGCTCCTACGTTCAGGACCTGGCCGAGAGCGTGGCCTCCCGGATCGAGGCCGGGCGGAGCAGCAGCAGCCGCTTCCCCGAGATGCCGGTGCTCATGCCCTCCATGCTGCGGCTCTTCTCCTGGGGCTTCTCGCTGCCCGGCTGGGTGGCCGTGGTGGACGAAACCGGCACGGTGCTCACCGTCACCCAGGAGACCGAGGCGGTCTCCCGCATCCTGCCCGGGGAGATCCCCATCGGCGAGGCCTTCGAGATCAAGGACGAGAAAGGCGGCAAGTACACCGTGGCCGCCTATCCCGTGGGGACCACCGGATGGTTCGTGGTGGCCGCCGTCTCCTGGGAGCAGCTGCTGGGCCCCATGGTGCGCTACGGCGTACTCTGGACCCTCATGGTGGGCATCCTGGCCATCTGCGGCATCGGGGCGGTCTTCGCGCTCTGGAAGTGGCTCATCGCGCCGCTCCGGGGGCTCCAGACGGAGGTCTCCCGGCTCAACTGGGGGGAGGAGCTCCCCGAACGGGACGACCCCGGCGCCGTCTTCGAGCTGCGGCGTCTCCGGGTGGTGCTCCGTCAGCTGGCCCGGACGGCCATCGAGAAGAACGAGCTCATGCGCCGCTACGTGACCGACATGGTCCGCGTTCAGGAGGAGGAGCAGTCCCGGCTGGCCCGGGAGATCCACGACGGCCCGCTGCAGGGCGTGACGGCGCTGATCCAGCAGCTCCGCCTGGCCCGGACCGCCAAGGACCAGGAGGAGCTGGAACGCCGGCTGGGCTTCGCCGAGGAGGGCGCCGGACAGGCCGTTCGGGAGCTCCGCAGCCTCTGCGACACCCTCTCGCCGCCCTGGCTGGACCTGGGGCTCGCCAAGGCGCTCACCGAACTCTGCGAGCGGCTGGAGCAGCAGCTGGAGATCACCATCCAGGTGGATGTGGACGAACAGATGGAAGAGCGTCTCTCGGAGCAGTCCATCTTCGCCCTCTTCCGGGTGGCCCAGGAGGCGGTGAACAACGCCGCCCGGCACGGCAGGGCCGGGCGGGTGGCCATCACCGCCGCCGCCACTGAAGAGGCCTGCATCCTCGACATCGACGACGACGGCAAGGGCTTCGTCCCCGAGAAGGACCTCACCGCCCTCCGGGTGGAGGGGCACCGGGGACTGGCCAACATGGCCGAGCGCCTCACCCTCATCGGCGGCGAACTGGAGATCGATTCGGAACCGGGGAAAGGGACGCGGATCCGCTGCGTTTTGCCCTGCGGCGGAGAACAGAGCGCACCCGGCAGCCTGGAAGGGACAGTCAGCGGCACCAACTAACAAAGGGGGGAGCCTCCGGGCACCAATGATGAGACTGCGCGTACTGGGAGCAGCGGGAGAGGTTACGGGATCCAACTATCTCATCGAGACCGGCGAGACCAGGGTCTTGATCGACTGCGGGTTGCACCAGGGCAAAAAGGAGGAGGAGCGGAACCGGGAACCCTTCCCCTTCGCCCCCGGGAGCGTCACCGCCGTGGTGCTCACCCACGCCCATCTGGACCACACCGGACGGGTGCCCCAGCTGGTGAAGCAGGGCTTTGCCGGCAGAGTCTGGGGGACCTCGCCGACGGTGGAACTCTCGGAGGTGCTCTGGGAGGACGCCGCCCACCTCATGAAGGAGGAAGCCCAGTGGCGGTCCCGGAAGAACAGACGCAAGGGACTGCCGCCGGTGGAGCCCCTCTACGACGCCGAGGACGCCCGGCAGGCGCTGGAGTACATGCAGCCCGTGAGCTACGACGACGTCATCGAGGTGGCCCCGGGCGTGCGGGTGCGCTTCCGCGACGCCGGCCACATCCTGGGCAGCGCCAACCTGGAGGTCTGGGTGGCCGACGGCGGCGAGGAGGTGAAGGTGGTCTTCTCCGGCGACCTGGGGCCCCGGAAGACCGTCATGGAGCGGGAGCCCTCCATGATCGAGGACGCCGACTACGTGGTCATCGAGTCCACCTACGGCGACCGGGAGCACAAGACCAACGAGGAGAGCCGCGAGGAGTTCCGGGAGGTCATGCGCGAAGCGCTCAGGAGCCAGTCCAAGGTGCTGATCCCCACCTTCGTGGTCGACCGGGCCCAGCGGGTGCTCTACGAGATCATGCTCCTCCAGCGGGAGGGGATCCTGCGGGACAACGTGCCCATCTACTTCGACTCCCCCATGGGCGTGAAGGCCACCGAGATCTACCGGAAGTACCAGAATCTCCTCTCCCGGGAGATCCAGGGCCAGATCCGCGAGGGGCACGACCCCTTCGAGCCCAGGCAGCTCCACTTCGTGTCCGGCGCCGACGAGTCCCGGGCCATCAATCAGGTGGACCACGCCATCGTCCTGGCCGGCAGCGGCATGTGCAACGGCGGCCGCATCATCCACCATCTGAAGCACAACCTCTGGGATCCCAACACCCATGTGGTCTTCGTGGGCTACCAGGCCCGGGGGACCCTGGGCCGCCGCCTGGTGGGCGGCGAGCAGGAGGTGCGCGTCGCCGGCGAGGAGATCAGCGTGCGGGCCACCCTGCACACCATCAACGGCTTCTCCGCCCACGCCGACCGGCGGGACCTGCTGGCCTGGGCCCGGAACTTCCGCAGCGGGCCGCAGTTTCTCGTTACCCACGGCGAGCCGGCATCCTCCAGGGCCTTCGCCGAGGCGCTGCAGGAGGCGGGCTTCCGCGCCGCGATCCCCGAACCGGGGCAGGAATTCCAGCTCACCCGCGAGCCCGCCCGGCAGCCCGCCGCGGTGGTGCCCGCAGGGCTGGAGCGATCCCGGGCCGAGCGGAACGCCGAGGAGCTGGTGGCCGACATCGCCGATCTCGCCACCCTGCTGAAAGGGAGGGAGGGCCACATCCCCGAGGAGATGCTTCCTCTGCTGGAATCCTCCCGGACACTGCTCTCCCTGGCACGGGAGCGCTGCGGCTGCGAGGAGCGCGGCGGAGGTGCGGCGGAGTCCGGCCGCTGATATCGACCCTTTGCGTCACCCGGAATCCCGAGGGCCCCAGAGGCCCGGACAGGATTGCCTTTATCATTTCATCATTACAATAACAGGGGGAAACCAATGCGACAGAACGTGTACGATATCTTTCTCGACCGGGGTCTCGTGGAATGGTGCAGCAACCCCGAACCGCTGCGGGAGCTCTTCTCCAGCGAGACGGTCTCCGGCTACATCGGCTTCGACCCCAGCGCCGACAGCCTCCATGTGGGGCACCTGGTCCCGCTCATGGGGCTGGCCTGGATGCAGAAGCTGGGACACCGCCCCATCGCCATCGCCGGCGCCGGCACCGGGATGATCGGCGATCCCTCGGGCAAGAGCAAGGAGCGCAATCTGCTCACCCTGGAGCAGATCGAGTCCAACCTGGAGTCCGTGGGCAAACAGCTGGAGCAGTTCCTCGACTTCGACTGCGGCGAGAATGCGGCGCTGATGGTGAACAACTACGACTGGCTGGGCAAGCTCTCCATGATCGACTTCCTGCGGGACGTGGGCAAGCACTTCTCCGTCAACTACATGATCAACCGGGAGTACGTCCGCTCCCGCCTGGACGACCCCAGCCGCTCCATCTCCTACACGGAGTTCGCCTACATGCTGCTCCAGGCCTACGACTTCTACCACCTCTACGAGAACGAGGGCTGCAGGCTCCAGATGGGCGGCAACGACCAGCAGGGCAACATCCTCGCCGGCATCGACCTGATCCGCAAGAAGACCGGCGGCGACGCCTTCGGCATCACCTATCCGCTGCTGCTGTCGGCCACGGGAAACAAGTTCGGCAAGACCGAGGAGGGCACCATCTGGCTCTCGCCGGAGCGGACCAGCCCCTACCGCTTCTACCAGTACTTCATCAACGCCGACGACCGGGACGTGGCCAAGCTGCTCCGGTACTTCACCTTCCTCTCCCTGGAGGAGGTGGACGAGATCGCCTCCAGCCACCAGGCCGCGCCCGAGCGCCGGGAGGGCCAGCGCCGCCTGGCCCGGGAGGTCACCACCATCGTCCACGGCGGGGAGGCCGCAGACCGTGCCGCCCGGGCCAGCGAGATCCTCTTCGGCGGGAAGTTCGAGCCCGACGACCTCTCCGAAGAGATGCTCGCCACCCTCTCCCGGGAGGTCCCCACCGGCGAGGCCGCCAGGGCGGACGCCTCGGTGATCGACATCCTCGCCGAGTCCGGCGCCTGCGCCAGCAAGAGCGAGGCCCGCCGGCTCATCCGCGGCGGCGGTGTGAGCCTCAACGGCCGGAAGGTGGACGACGAAAAGGCCATCCTCTCCGGCGGCAACCTGCTGCCCGGCGGGGTGCTCTTCTTCCGCCTGGGCAAGCGCCGCTTCCACCTGGTCCACATCACGGGGGCCTGAGGGCCCCCGGACAGCGCAGCGTCACAGGGCTGCCGGGAACGCCGCCCTCGGCGGACCCCCGGCAGCCGTTCTGTTGCTGCGGTCACCATGCACACTTGCGAATATCCTGTTGTGTGGTATAACTTGAATATCAAGGGGGGATGAGAGGATGACTGTTTCGAGTATCGATGTCACTGTCGACGAAGAGCTTTTGCGTGAGATTGATCGTCTGATCGACGCCGGGTTCTTCCCGGACCGCGGGACGGCTATCCGGGAGGCCCTTGAAGAGAAGGTGAAACGCCTCGAAAAAGCCCGCCTGGCCCTCCAGTGCGCCCAGCTTGATATCGCCGAGGAGCAGGCCATGGCCGAAGAGGGATTCTGCGGGGAGATCGTCAAGTGGCCGGAGTACTGAGGAGAGGGAACATCCACTGGGCCGACCTCAATCCGGTAAGAGGTAGCGAACAGGGTGGATTTCGCCCTATCCTCATCCTGAGTGGTACCGTTTTCAACACGAAATCGGGGACGGTCATTGCTTTGGCGATTACCGGTAGACCCCAACGGGCAGGCTATCCATTGACATACAAACTTTCGGATACGGGGTTGCCCAAACAGTCTTGGGTGAAAATAAGCCAGATACGCACACTGTCCGTCACGAGAATTGGGGAAGCCATTGCCTCTCTTTCGGAAAAGGAGCTCAACGTAATTATTGCAGGTCTGAACGAAATTATAGGAGAATAGCTGCATTTTTTGCATCTTGAATAAATTATTATGATTTATTCAAGATGTTTTGCTTTTGCCGTTCCCTTCATTTATGCAGCGCCTCCGGATATCCGGGGGCGCTGCTTGAGCGAGAAGGGGGAGGCAAGGAGATATGGGTTTTTTGTATCTCCTTTTATATCTCTTTTTTATAGAAGACGCCGTCTTTGAGGATGACAGGCATCTTTTTTTTGTGGTCCTGGAAGACCGCGATATTGTCCAGAGGGCTGTCATCGACCACAATGCAGTCGGCCAGCTTTCCTTCTGCTATGGTGCCGATTTTGTCGGCCAGCCCCATGATCTCGGCGTTGGTCTTGGTGGCGGATACAATAGCCCCCATGGGACCCATGACGCGACTTTTCAATTCCAACTCCAGTCCTTTCCACGGCTGGAAGGGGCCGATCACGTCGGAGCCCGAACCGATGACGATCCCCAGTTCGTGGGCGATCTTGACCGCCTCCAGTGCCGTTTCCCGGACTATGCCCATCTTGCGCTGGAAGTAGTCGGGGAGATTGAACTCCTTTCCCCTGGTGACAGCCAGTTCGTAGGTGGACAACGTAGGTATGATGATGCAGCCCGCCTCCTTGAGAATCTCCGCCGTGGGCCGGTCGATTCGGTTGCCGTGCTCGATGATCCGTACGCCCGCCTCGGCGCAGAGCCGGGCGCCCCGGTTGGTGTAGCAGTGGGCGGATACATAGGTGCCTGCCGATTCCGCCTCGAAGACTGCCGCCCGCATCTCTTCCAGACTGAACTGAGAGCTGTCTCCGATGTCGTCGGCGGCGCTCCCGCACCCGCCGCTGGCCATGATCTTGATGAAGTCGGCGCCCCGGCGCAACACCTCTCGAGCGCACTTGCGGACCTCGGCGACACCGTCGCAGATCATGGCCGAAAAGCCGGCTTCGGCGGTGTGTGGCGGGCCGTACTCGGTGGGGAGCCTCATGTCGGCATGCCCCCCGGTCTGAGCCAGCGACGGTCCGGCGACCTGCAGACGCGGCCCTTCGATGAGCCCCTCTTCGATGGCGAGTTTGAATCCGGCGTCGCTTCCCCCGGCGTCACGGCAGGTGGTGAACCCCTGGTAGAGCGTGTCGGTGAGAATGTTTGCGGCTTTGATCACCAGCATGCTGGGGTAGTTCATTCGAGCCTGCTCCACCAGATTGGCCTCCACCAAACCTGCATGCATATGGGCGTCGATCAGGCCGGGCATGAGCGTCCGCCCGCCGCAATCCACCACATCCGCGCCTGCGGGGATCTCCGCCGTTCCGCCAAAGCTGATGCCGGCGATGGTATTGCCTTCGATGGTTACCGTTGCATTCGCCCTGGGTTCCGCGCCTGTTCCGTCGAGAAGCAAGGCGTTGGTAAAGACAGTAGTTGTCACAGTGAATCAACTCTTTTCATTAGGTTTGCCATCAGGCCTGCGAGGCTGTTTGGTCCCCCGAACCGGTGGCCTTGCTTACCACAATCAAAACGATCACCGCCAGGGGCGTCGCCACCATGACGCTGGCCAGCCCCATCGGTTTGTCCATGATCTCCCAGATCATCGTTATGACGGCTCCACTCAGCATGGAGGAAAGCCCGCCCGCCTTCGTTGTGCCCTTCCAGACGATAGCACCGATCAGCGCCGGGGTGATCGCCGCGCCGTACATTGTGTAGGAGTACATCTGCAGGGAGAGGACGGTGGGGAAGAACTTGATCAGAATATACGCGATGATGCCCAGAGCGATGACGCCGAGGCGGGAAACGAGCAGCCGTTCCTTTGGGGAGGCGCTGGGTTTGATGAATCGGCAGTAGATGTCCCAGCTCAGGTTGATGCCGCAGGAGAGGAGAAAGGAGTTCCCCGTGGTGATGACAAAGGCTGCGATAGCCGCCACGCACATGCCCCCAAGCACCGTGGGCATGCCGTGCACCGCCAGATGGATGAAGGCCTGCCCAGGATCGATGTCGGGGTAAAGCGAACGGGAGGTTGTTGCGGCCACGGCGATAAGAGGAATCACGACAATAGCGCCGATGAACCAACCGATGGCGCCCCGTTTTGCCTCGTTGCCTGATTTTGCGGCGAAGAAGCGTTGGTACATATTCTGGTCGCCGAGGATATAGAAAAAGAGCGGGAAGAAATACATGCTCGCCTGAAAGAGCGTTAAGCCGCCGAGACCGGTGTTCGCCTTGGGGATATTCGCCGTGATAGTGCTCCAGCCGCCGGCGTCCTGCATAGCCAGCGGAACGCCGATGCAGAGTCCGATCAGCATAAGCAGCGCGCTCATGAAATCCGTGTAGGCCACCGAGAACAGCCCGCCGACCACCGCCGTGGCCATGATGACGCCGAAGGAGATCCATGTTCCGGTTTCCGTGGGGATCCCCAGTGTCGAATTCAGGACGAACCCGACGCCTTTGTACTGATAGGCCGTGATCCCCAGATAGGCCGTGAGAATGATAAACGTGGCCATGATGCGCGCCACGGGACCGTACCGCGACTCCAGAACATCCGGTACGGTTTTGAGGTTCAGGTCCCGCACCTTTCTGGACAGGAAATAGAGCACCGCGATGCCGCAGGGTGTGGCGATACTGAAAATCAGCGCCACCCAAACCCCGTACTTGTATCCCAGAGAATTCGTTCCGCCGACCACTGTTCCCGAGCCCATCCAGGTGGCCATAAGCGTCCCGGCCAGCACAAGCGCCGGGAGGCTCCTGCCGGCTACGGCGAAGTCGTCGTCATTCTTGACGAACTTCCCAAGATAGAGTCCTACAGCCGTAACGATAATGAGGTATACCACAACAGCTATGAACGCAAAGCTCATCGTTCGTGCACACTCCTTTCCCTCTTCGTGGAGCACCACAGTTTGACGCGACACATCCGTTTTTGAAGTGTTCCCCCTTTCTCTTGCGAGGTATGCCGCCAACTGGCTTTTGGAATCTGGAATGCCAGTTGGCGGGTAAAAAAATTAGCTGTACACCTTTTTGATGTACGGCTTTTGTTTACTAAACGACCAGTGGACTCTGCTGAGCATTGTAGCAGCTTCCTCGTACTTGGCGCAAGCCAAAAGTTCCACAATTCTGGAGTGTTCTTCGGTGCACTCCCTCGCCCAGGCAGGCTCCATGTGCGTGAGCCCGGGAAAATCGTAGAGACGGCGGCGGACATCGAAGAGGATCTCCTTGATCATGGTGTTGTCGGAGAGCTGATGGATAGCGTTGTGGAAGGCGAAGTTATACCGCCAATAGGCGGGGTAGTCCTTTTCTTGCACCGCCACAAAATTGTTTTTGTTGATCTCTTCCATTTTCCGAATAAAGGTTGCGTCGATCTTGTGGTGTTCGTTTGAAATGATAGAGGCCTCCAGTGCTCCGGCGATTTGGTAGCACTGCCGGACGTCCTCCAGGGTCACCTCGTTGATACGTACGCCGCGTTGGGGCAGAAAGGTGACGAATCCTTTGGACTGGAGCCCCAGGAGGGCGTCCTTTAGGGTTGTCCGGCTGACGCCGAGCTCCTCGCTAAGCTGGCGGATCTTGATGGTGCTTCCCGGTGCCAGCTCGCCGTGTTCCAGCTGACCGCGCAGATAGTCGTAGACCTGTTCTCTGAGCGGCTTCGTATAGAAAAGTCCAGTTTCTTTTGACAAATTTATCACCATTTTCAGTGGATGAGTTGATGTTGCAAGGATAGTAGCACAGCTCGTATATTCTACTACTCTCTGTAAGGTTATGCGGGGTCTAGAGAAGACAGGGCCCCCGCCTGTTCCCGATCCACAGTTCCTTGATGGGGTAGCCTCCCAGGCTGGGCGGTAGAAGGATTCCCGGGGAAAGCCAGGCAGTCCCCTGATCCTGAATGCGCGATTTGTCTGGATCAAGAGGGTTGTTTCCTGCATAATACAACGGGTCTTTGAGGTAGTCGTTGAACCACAGCTGTCCCAAATGAATTGCATCACAATGTGGCCTCTTGAGAAATCGGACAAAATTGATGGAACCATCCGATCTGCATCTTGAAAAATAGAAAAGCCCCCGAAACTGAGGTAGAATGGTTTCGACCAAGAAACACACTACCTTAAACCAGTAACGGGGACGATTGCATGATACGACATTCTCTGC
>JAIPGA010000039.1 GCA_021736445.1 Synergistales bacterium
CGCCCACGGCCCCCCTGCAGCCCCGAGGGCGGAACGTTTTGACAGACGTCCGCCCTTCGCCATTCCATACCCCCCAAGCAGCCTCCTTCCCGACGCCAGGTCTGCCGGACAAGCGCCGCAAACAGAGATGAGACCGCCCCACAGGATACCCAAAGTACGCACATTTTGCTCCATTTTATTGTTGCCGTAACAAAGAAAAGGGTGTACTCTTCCCTGGGAGGTGGTACCTCGGCAAAGCAGAACAGTCATTCGTTGCATGCGTATCAATCTCTGTCGGCAGGGGGCGTTACGCCCCAAAGGGAGATACGAAAGGGGTGTGTTGGATGTCTCTCTCTGTGCGCAAGGTAAACAAGTCTTCACCACGAATGTTTCTTTCATCAGTGGGCCTGTTGGTGCTGGCGCTCCTCCTGGGGATGACGGCGGATCCCTGCAGCGCCGCTCCCGTATCGGAAGGGCAGGCCAAACAGATGGTCCGCAACTGGCTCGCCATCGACAGCACTCCGCTGGAGACAGAGCTGAGCGGTCTCATCGGGGAGACTGTAGGATACAGGGACAAGGCAGGACGGCCGCTCTACTACATCGTCTACCTGGAGCCCAGGGGCTTTGTTGTCGTCGCCGGCGACGACCTGGTGGAACCGATCATCGCTATTGTCGCCGACGGCGACAGATACATCGCCTCGGAGGCCAACCCTCTGGGGGCGCTGGTCTCCAGGGACCTGGCCAATCGGATCGCCCTGGCGCGGGAACCGCTGGAGAGGCTGCCTGCTGACCTCCAGCGAGATCTGCAGGGGAACCGAAACAAGTGGGAGAATCTCCTCAGAAGGGAAACACAGGGGAAAGAAAAACAGAAGCTCCCTTCCGTAGACCGCGTCCGCGTGGCACCGCTCGTCCAGAGCAAGTGGAGCCAGGGCACCATCGGCCCAAGGATCTGCTTCAACTACTACACCCCAAACCACTATGTCTGCGGCTGCGTGGCCACGGCCATGGCCCAGCTGATGCGCTACCACAAGTACCCCAGGGAAGGCATCGGGGTCCATGGATCCACGATCTGGGTCGACGGCAATGAGCAAACGGCACACACCCGCGGCGGCGACGGCCGGGGCGGCCCCTACGACTGGAACAGGATGCCCCTGGTCCCCGACAATGACACGATCACCGAAGAGGAGCGGCAGGCCATCGGGGCGCTGGTCTACGACGCCGGTGTCGCCGCACACATGAAGTATTCAGAGGATGGATCCGGAGCATGGATGTGGGATGCCAGCAGCGCCCTCGCCGGCATTTTTAACCACAAATCCTCTACATGTTCCTTTCAAGGTTTCAAGAATCTCCCCGCCGAAGAAAGAAACAGGATGATCAATGCCAATCTCCACGCCAACCTCCCCGTTTTGCTGAGTATAACGGGCCAACGTCGGTCCGAAGCGGAAGGGGGATGGAAGGATGCGGCGCATGCCATCATCGCCGACGGGTACGGCTACCAATGGCGCGAGATGTACCACCATCTGAATATGGGGTGGGCTGGCCACGATGATGTCTGGTACAACCTTCCCGATATTGATCTGTCCGAAGACTACTTTTACGATACAGTACGGTCTGTAGTGTACAATATATTCAGAAACGCTTCGGGTGAAATCATCTCCGGCTACGTCCACGACAAGGACGGGAATCCCATCCCGGGGGTCGCCGTCACCCTCTCCGGCCCGGCCTCCGGGGATACCGTCACCAACGAACGGGGCGTCTACGCCTTTGCCGGCGTGCCCTCCGGCGCGACCTACACGTTGGAGGTTTCCAAGGCGGGTACCCATTTCGAGATACCCCGCCGACAGGTCACTACGGGGACCTCAAAGAACGACACAATCCAGACAGGCAATCTCTGGCAGGTGGATTTCGGACACAGCCACTGGTATGTCACCGAAGCCGGCTACAAAGGCGGCAGAGGAGGCTGGGAGAATGCGGCGGGGTCGCTGGATCTGCAGGCGATCACCCAAGGGGCTTTCTCGGGGGACATCATCTATGTCGCCGAAGGCACCTACTACCCCTCCTCCGCGGCCGCACCGACCGTCGCCCCGACGGCGACACCGACATCGGCCCCTGGACCGACGGCCACGCCGACACCGGCTCCTGGACCAACGGAATCGCCGACACCCACATCGGCCCCGACGGCCACGCCGACACCGGAGCCGACAGATGTGGATCCCCTCGCCAGCGGTGATGTCGCCCCCGGCGACGACAACGCCGGAGACATCGCCGGGACACCGCTGCAGCAGAGCGACCAGCAGGGGCTGCTGGACGCTCTGCAGGAAGATGGCCACGATCCGGGCTCGGTAACGGGCGGAGAGATCAGCGCCACCCTCTCCGGCGGCGCCACGCAGGCCTCCTTCTCTCTGGGAAGCGGCGGGAACGCCCTGACGGCCCAGATCGCCATCGACGCCTCCACGCTGCTCTTCGCCTACAACGGAAACCAGCAGGCCTGGCGCCGTCTCGCCCAGGGCGAGGAGAACGAGGACATCGCCCTGGGTACAGCGGCAGGAGGAAGGGTGCCACTTCAGGTCACCGACCAGGGGGCCTACGATCTGAACGAGGAGGAAGCGGAGATCACCGTCAAACTCGGCATCGCCACCGCGGCGGCACCGACTTCGACACCTGCCCCCACCAGCGCCGACGGTGGAGACGGTGGCGGTGGCTGCGCCGTCGGCCCCTCTCTGGCCGCCCTGCTGCTGGTACTGCTCCCGGGACTGTGGATGCTGCGGCGGTAGGAGGATCTCGGCATAACCGCAATACCTAACGAAGAACCAATCGGACGCCGGGCGGCGTATCGCCCGGCGTTGCTGTTGTGATGCTGCCGGTCCATCCCGGAGGCAGTGCCGAAGGCCTCCCCGATCCACGCCTTGACAGATCGGAGGTTCTGGCGAATAATAGTGGCCGTTGGAGCGACAATTGCAACAGATGAAGGTGCGGCAGGAAGCCGGTGCGAATCCGGCACAGCCCCGCTACGGTGTGGATGACGACACAGGCGTGCGCCACTGGGATCCCCGGGAAGGTGCCTGTGGAGGTTGATTCCGAGTCCGGAGACTGCCACATGACGCATTCTGCGAGGGCGGAAGCGTCGTTCCATATTGCTTGGTTGGTACGATCCATATCCGGCAATGCGGACGGCGGGCCTTGGCCTGCCGTTTTTTGTGCGCCCTCCCGAATGGCACGGAAGCAACAAATGATCCGAACCACAATCAACGAGGAGGATGCATCAATGCGGATTCAGCGGAACGCAACAAGAGGCCTCTACCCATTCATGGCGATCGCCGCGGCGGTCCTGTTCCTGTTGGGAGGGACCGTCACAGGTGCCTCGGCCGAGGAGATCGAGGCGGCCTTCGCCACGGTCACCGCCGACTTCAGCGCCGGAACGGTGGGCACCGTCACCAGGGACGACGCCGGCGACTACAGCGTCAACGCCGGGGAGATCACCAATCTCGGCGGCGACATCACACTGCACACCTTCGACCACGACGGCAAGCGGAAGCTCATGGTCTGCGAGCGTTCCGTGGAAGGATCGGACAAGGTCTCCATCTACGACCCCGCTTCCCTGGAGGAACCCGAGGCCAACCCCGCCATCGGCAACAATATCTACGACGCCGTCGCCCGCGACGGCCATCTCTACCTGGCCAATTTTGGTGTCCCCACCAGCGTCACCAAGCACGACATCGAGAACGGCTATACAGAGGAAGGCAGCTGTTCGCTGGCCTCTCCCGAAGGCAGCGATTTCAAACGCCATGTGGGTGCGCTCTTCTACGAAGAAGACCATCTCTACGCCGTCGCCGAGGTGAGCAACTACACCACCTTCGCCCACCACAACGGGCTGCTCTTCAAGATCGACCCCGCGACGATGGAGGTTGTGGAAAGCACCGACATCGGCGCCGAAAACCCCATGGGCGCCGCCCTCTACGACGGAAACCTCTACATCGCCGCCATGGGGGGCGCCTTCGGCTCCGGCAGCGTGGGCAGCGTCGTCAAGGCACAGCTCCCCGACATGACCTGCTCCACCGTAGCCGACGGAAGCAACCTCCCCGAGGGGGAGACCTACAACTCCATCTTCATCGCCCACGACGGCACCACCTTCCTCGGTACCTACCAGAACGCCGACTGGTTCGGCGAATACACCTTCAGGCACACCACGGTGGAAGCGCTGGAAGAGGGCGACGCACCGACCGCGATCGACTATCCTCTGAGCAGCCTCTTTACCGTTTCGGCGCTGGATCCGGAGGAAGCACAGATATGGGCTCCCGATAACGGCACCGGCGAAGGCGACGGCGAGCTTGTCGTCCTGGGTACCGACGGCGCGGCCGAGATCTTCCCGGAGACCCAGCTGGATTCGCTCCCCTACAGCGTCGCCTTTATCGGCGGCGTGGACCACTCCGGCGGCGGAGACGACGACGGCGGCGGGGGCGGCTGTAACGCCGCCGGATTCGCCCCGGCCTTCCTGCTGCTTCTGGTCCCGGGACTGGCGCTGTTTCTGAAACGATAGAACCGGTGTTCCGCGCCCTCTCCGGCGGCGATCCCTGAAAGCGCTCCATCGAGAGGATGCGCCGCCGGCATTGCGGCGGACAGAACACATCCCGTATCCCGTGCGGCGGAGCGCAGGCTCCGCCGCACTCCCGTATGTTTAGGGAGTGACTGTGATGAGACGAAAGGAACCGAAGCCACTGTTTTGCATTCTTGGGGCAAGCCTTGTCACCCTCCTGGCGTCCGGCGGTGTCGCGGCAGCGGCGCAGAGCCTCCCCATGCTGGTCGTCCGTTCCTCGCCCTACCCCGCCGGCCAGGAACGTTCCCCCGGCAGCGTCACCGTGCTCCACCCGGAACGGATGAAGGGTGAATTCAAAACCCTGCCAGATCTGCTGGAGCAGTCGGTGGGCGTCCACGTGATGGAGCTCCGCGGGCGCGGCGGCTACAGCACCGCCTCCGTCCGGGGCAGCACCGCCGCCCAGGTGGCGGTCTACGTGGACGGGGTGCTCCAGAATCTGGGCAGCGAGACCGCCGTGGACCTCTCTACCATTCCTCTGGACTCCGTGGAGCGCATCGAGGTCTACCGCGGCCACGTGCCGGCCCGGTTCGGCATCTCCGGCACCGGCGCGGTGGTCGACATCATCACCAAAGAGGCGGAAGAGGCCCAACAGAGCATCACCGCCGGCGTGGGCGCCAACGGCGAGTGGAAGAGCGCCTTCCGCTACGCAGAGAGCGACGGCGACGGCTCGCTGCTGGTGGAGGGTGCCGCCGACGGCAGCGAGGGGGATTTCCGCTACCGCAACGACAACGGCACCCCCTACAACCCCGACGACGATTACAGCGCCACCAGACGGAACAACGCCTACCGCAACCGGAATCTGCTGGTCAAGTGGAGCGACGGCCCCTGGAAGACCCGCCTCGCCTGGAAGGACCGCAACCGTGAGCTCCCCCTGCCGGCGCCGGGTAACGACAAGGGGCCGAAGATCGAGGGCGCCACCCTCGACACCGAACGGATCGCCTTCGACGTGGGACGCGACATGGGCGGCGGCGACATCCGGTGGGCCTGGAATCTGCGCTATCTTAACCAGGAGAAGCGCTTCGACGACCCCAACGACACGCTGGGCATGTACAGCCAGCGGCACAACCGCTACAATACGGACCGTTTCTCCGCCGGCATCGAGGCGAGCACCCTGCTGGGGGGCAACCATCTAGTGGAGCTCTTCGCCGACCACTCCCGGGAGGAGCTGGACATCCGCGGCGACGTGGTGCAGACCCTGGGCGGCCAAAGCAGCTACACCCGGGATACCACCGCCCTGACCCTCTCGGACAGCATCTACCTCCTCCCCGACCAGAGCCTCACCGTGGTGCCCCTCCTGCGCTGGAACGACGTGGACGGCACCGGCGAGCTCTCCTGGTCGCTGGCGACGAACTGGATGTTCGCGCCCCAGTGGCGCCTCAAGGCCAGCTGGGGACGCTACTACCGGAGTCCCAATCTCTACGAGCTCTACGGCGATGGAGCTACGCTGCTGCCCAACGAGGATCTGGACTGGGAGGAGAACCACCAGTGGGATATCGGCCTCCACTGGGAGGGAACCCTGATGGGCACCACCACCCAGGCCGGGCTCACCTACTTCAACCGGCGCACCGACAACCTCATCGAATACGTGATGATCAACCCGCGGTACGGGCACTACAAGAATATCGGCGAGGCCTTCGTCCAGGGCCTGGAGCTGGAAACGGCCCTCTACGGCGACCTCTGGGACCTTACCCTCTCCTACACCTGGATGGACAGCGAGAACCGCTCCGAGGGCTACCGGGACGGCAACGTGCTGCCCCATCGACCGGAGAACAGCCTCTACGCCCGCTACTCGCGGCTTCTTTCGCCCCGGCTCCGGAGCTACCTGGAGGTAGAATACACAGGGGACAACTATTTCGACGACGCCGAGACCATCCGCTTCGAGGATCTCACCCAGGTGAACCTCGGCGCACGGTGGCAGCTGGACGGACAGACGGTCCTCACGGCGGGCGTTGACGACCTCTTCGACGAGACGGCGGACACCAGACTGCTCCCAACGGGCAGCGGCACCGACCGCCTCTCGTGGTATCCTCTTCCCGGGAGGCGCTGGCACCTCTCGGTGACCTGGAATTTCTAGCCCTCCGCTGCTGCCCCGAGATGTTCCGCCTCTCTGAACGGTTCGGCCGCGCCGGAAGAAAAGGGCCTGAAAAACAGGGAAACAGAAAGGAGCACATGCCCATGGACCACCTTCGGACGGGCCTGCTTGTCGCACTGGCCGCGCTAGTCGCCTCGGCCCTGGCCGTGGGCGCCTCTACCGGAGGAGACGTCGCATCCCCCGCCCCGGAGTCAGCGGGACGGACAGAGAGAACGGCTCCGCCGGACTACGCAAGAGGTTTCACCGTGAGCGAGCGCGACGGGACGACGCTCCTGACGGTGCCCCATCCCTGGAAGGGAGGTCCCGAACAGCGCTATCTGCTCGTTCCTCGGGACAAACCGCTTCCCGATATCGACGTGCAGGACGCCACGGTGGTCCGCACACCACCCACACGGGTGGTCTCCCTCTCCACACTGTACACGGCGGCGCTCCACCGCCTTGGGGTCGCCGACCGTATCGTCGGCCAGGCGGACACCAATCTGCTCTACAACAGCGAACTCCGCAACCGCGTACAAAGAGGTGAAATCGACAGCGTCGGCCCCTCCAGCTCCATCCAGCCGGAACCCATCATGGCGCTGGAACCGGACGTGGTCTTCGCCTACGCCGTCGGCGACGCCGCCTACGACACCCTCCGGCGGATCCGGGCAACAGGCGTTCCCGTGGTGCTGCTGGCAGGCTATCTGGAACAGCACCCCCTGGGACGGGCGGAATGGCTGCGCTTTCTGGGGTATTTCTTTGGGAAGGAAGAGGCCGCGGGGCAACACATCCGGCGGATCGCAGCACGGTACACCACCCTCTCCCGCAGGGCGAACCGGGAGGGCGAGGCGCCCTCGGTCCTGGCCAATATCCCCTACCAGGGGACATGGTATGCCCCCGGCGGCGGGAGCTACCTGGCCCATCTGCTCACAGACGCCGGAGCCCTCTATCCCTGGCGGGACACCCCATCCGCCGGCAGCCTCCCGCTCACCTTCGAGGCGGTCTACGAGAAGGCCCTGGGCACCGACTTCTGGGTGCATGTCGGCTCCTTCCGCTCCATCAGCGGGCTCCTGGACACCGACCCGCGCTACGGACGCTTCCGGGCCGTCCGGGAAGGCCGGGTCTACAACAACGACGCCCGGATCGGCCCGGGGGGCGGCAACGACTTCTACGAGAGCGGCTTCCTCCATCCCGAGCGGATCCTGGCCGACCTGGTAACCATATTCCATCCGGAGCTGCTTCCCCACCGCGATCTCTTCTACTACCGCCAGCTGCCCCGGGAGGACGACGACTAACAGTGGCCTCCCCCGGACGCCTCCCGAGACCGCTGCTCTTCGCGTTCCTGGCAGTGCTCTGCGGACTGGCCTTCCTGCTGGATATCGCGCTGGGGAGCGTGACCATCCCCTTTGAGGAGATCGTCACCATCCTCGCCGGCGGCGAGACGGGCCACCCAAGCTGGCGCAGCATTGTGGTGGACCTGCGGCTGCCGGGCGCCCTGACGGCCCTCTGTGCCGGGGCGGCCCTGGCTCTGGGCGGCCTGCAGATGCAGACGCTCTTCCAGAACCCTCTGGCCGGTCCCTATGTGCTGGGGATCAACGCCGGCGCCTCCCTGGGGGTGGCCCTGGTGGTGCTCGCCTCCAGCCTCGCCGCGTCCGCGGCCGGGATCTACGGCACCACCATCGCCGCCTGCCTCGGCTCGGCGCTGGTCCTCGCCGTGGTCCTCTGGGTGGCGCGCTACCTCCGCAGCAATATGGCGCTCCTCCTTCTGGGGGTCATGCTGGGGTACGCCACCCAGGCGCTGGTGTCGATCCTGATGCACCTCAGCAGCGCCCAGCAGCTCCAGTCCTACATCCTCTGGAGCTTCGGCAGCTTCAGAAGCGTTACCTGGGAGGAACTCGCGCTCCTGGGGGGTGTCGTCATGCTGGGGGCGGCGGCGGCGGGGACACAGCTCAAGGGATTGAACCTGCTTCTGCTGGGAGAGCGCTACGCCCGCACCATGGGGCTCGAAACGGCGCGGACCAGGGCGCTCCTCATCGTCAGCACGGCACTGCTCGCCGGAGGGGTGACGGCATTCTGCGGCCCCATCGCCTTCCTCGGCGTGGCCATCCCCCACCTCTGCCGGGGGCTCTTCGCCACCGGCGACCATCGGGTGCTCTTCCCGGCCTGCGTTCTTCTGGGCGGCACGGTGGCCCTGGCGGCCGATCTGCTCAGCCAGCTCCCCGGGACCCCCCTCTCTCTGCCGCTCAACGCCGTCACCTCGCTCATCGGCGCCCCTGTGGTGATCTGGATTCTGGTCTCCAGCCGGTCAGGCAAGGGGGCGGTAGAATGAACAAACGGGAGGCCCTCAGGGCCTCTGACCTGACCATCGGGTTCGCCGCAAAGGAAGGAAATACCGCGCTCGCCGCCGATCTCCGCCTCTCCCTCTCCCAGGGGGAGATGGTCTGTCTGGTGGGCCCCAACGGCGCCGGGAAATCCACACTGCTCCGGACCCTGGCCGGGCTCCAGCCGGCGCTCGGCGGAACGATCGACCTGCAGGGCCGTTCTCTCCAGCGGTACGCCCCGGCGGAGCGGGCGCGGATCATGGGCGTGGTGCTCACCACGGTCCCCCCCACACCGGGCCTGACCGTGGCGGACTGTGTCGCTCTGGGGCGGTCTCCCTTCACCGACTGGCTGGGACGGACCACGAAGGAGGACCGTACCGTGGTGCGCCGCGCCATGGAGGAGGTGGGCGTGACGGAGCTGGCCCGGCGCCATCTGGGCGAGATCAGCGACGGCGAACGGCAGAAGACCATGATCGCCCGGGCGCTCGCCCAGGAGCCGCAGATCCTGCTTCTTGACGAACCGACGGCCTTCCTCGATCTGCCCCACCGCGTGGAGATCCTGCTGCTGCTGCGCAGACTGGCCCACCACGGCGGCACGGCGGTTCTGCTCTCCACCCACGATCTCGACCTGGCGCTGCGCACCGCCGACCGGCTCTGGCTTCTGCCCAGAAGCGGCAGGCTGCACAGCGGCACGCCGGAGGATCTCGTGCTGCAGGGAGCCGTGGGCTCCACCTTCAACCGGGGCTCCGTGCAGTTCGACTCCGCGCGGGGGCACTTCACCGTCCACCGCGAGGCCGGAGCGGCGGTGGAGCTGCGGGGCGGCGACCGGATCGTCCGCTACTGGACCAGGCGGGCGCTGGAACGGGCCGGCTATACGGTGGACGCCATCTCCTCCGAGGAGGCTGGGCAGAGGATCGTCATCACCTCCTCCGCTTCCGGATTCCGCTGGCAGGTGCACACCAAAAACGAGCCGCCCCGGGAGTGCGCCACCCTGGGCGAACTCCTGGGACGGCTCAGGGATCCGCAGACCGCGTCGCGGCACCCTTAGGGCATCAGGATCACGCGGAGGTCGTTGAGATTGGTGCCGGTGAGCCCGGTCACCAGCAGTGCGTCGGCCCGCTCCAGCGCCGGCAGGCTGTTGTTCTCCTTGAGATCCTCCCAGGGCGGTGAGCCTGACTCGATGAGCTCCTGCCAGGTGTTGCCGGTCACCAGACCGCCGGCGGCGTCGGTTCCCCCGTCGGAGCCATCGGTGTCCATGGCCAGAAAGCATACCTCCGGCATCCCACGCACCTGCCGGGCGAAGGAAAGCGCCGTCTCCATATTGGGGCCGCCGTCCCCCTCGCCCCGGATGGTCACCACCGCCTCACCGCCGGTGACCACCGCGGCGGGTCGGGGCAGCGGGCTGCCGCTCACCTCGATCTCCCGGGCCACGTCACCGAGGAAACGCCCCACCTCGGCGGCCTCGCCGGAGATACAGCCCGAGAGGAAGAGCGTCCGGTAGCCCGCCTCCTCCAGACGCGGGACCACCCGTTTGCAGAGGTCCGTGCCGCCCAGGACCACATGGTTGTGCACCCGGCCCTGCGGCGCGGCATCGCCGGACTGACTGGAGCGTTCCAGGGCGTCCAGCACGGCACCGGGCAGCTTCGTCCAGAGATCGTAGAGGTCGGCGATCTCCTCCCAGCGTCTGCCGCGTTGCTCGGGGACCGTGGGGCCGGAAGCCACGAAGGCCGGGTCGTCGCCCACCACATCGGAGAGGATCAGCCCCAGGCAGCGCCTGGGCCCGATATAGTCCAGCAACCCGCCGCCCTTGACCAGGGAGACCCCCTTGCGGATCTCGTTGATCTCGTCGATGGCCGCTCCGGATGCCAGAAGCACCCGGTTGAGCTCCACCAGGTCGTCGAGCTCCAGACCTTCGGGGAGCTGCTCGAAGAGCGCCGATCCGCCTCCGGAGATACAGGCGATCACCGTGATGTCCTCGGGCAGCGAACGGATCTCCTCCAGCATGGCTGCTGTCCCGTTCAGACCGGCCTGGTCGGGGATGGGGTGCCCCGCCTCGTGGATGGTACAGCCCGGGAGCTCCCCCTTGCTCCCGCCGTAACGCGTCTGGACCATCCCGCCGTAGAGCCGGTCTCCCAGCAGCGGAACCAGCGCCGCCGCGGCCTCCCAGGCGGCCTTCCCGATGGCGGCAAGATAGAAGGGGCCGCGGAAGGACTCTCCATTGATCTGCAGCGCCTCCCCAGAAACCGCAAGCTCCTCGGCGAAGACCCGCTCCAGCGTCAGTTCGTCCAGCACCCCACGGACAAGGTTCTGCAGAAACAGCGATGTTTCTTCTCCGTGCATCCTCATACCTCCTCCATCCTTCTTCCGGAGGAACCGGCAACGCCTCCACCGGAAGGGAGATAGGAAAAAGCCCCCAAACATCGTCGTCCGGGGGCGATTTGGTTCTCCTATCATACCATTGGTTGTTTGCAGCGACCGTATCCGCCGATCAGAGGCCTGGGCCGCCGCCGCTCCCGATCATCTTGTCGGGCAGCCAGGTGATGATCTCCGGGAAGACCGAACAGAGGATCAGCACAAAGACGATGATCGCCACAAAGGGCGTCACCCCGCGGATGATATCCCCGATGGTCACATCGAGCTCCTTCGACGCCGTCCCCTTGAGGACGAAGATCCCCATGGCCATGGGCGGCGTCTGGAAGGCCATCTGCAGGTTGATGCAGATCATCATGCCGGCCCACAGGGGGTCGAAGCCGAGCTCCACCAGAATGGGCGAGAAGATGGGCACGATGATGAAGACGATCCCGATCCACTCGATGAACATCCCCAGCATGAAGACGATAGCCATGACCACCCCAAAGGAGGCCCAGGGGCCGCCGGGCACGGAGGTGATGAAGTTGGCCACTACGTCGCCGGCGCCGGCGTTCATGAAGATGCCCACGAAAGCGTAGCAGAGCGCCGCGATGATCACCACGAAGGTGCTGACCCTGAGCGTCTCCGTAGCCGCCGTGCGGATGAGGTCCCAGTTGAGCCGTCCGTAGGCGGTGGCCAGGAGGATCGCCGCCGTACAGCCCACCGCCGCCGCCTCCGTGGGCGGCGCGATACCGGCGAAGATCGTCCCCAGCACGGCCGCGATCAGCAGCACCGGGGGAACCAGCGCCACCAGCAGCTTCCAGAGCTTCTTCATGTTGAAGGGTGTCACCTGCTCCGGCGGGAGGGCTGGACCGTCTTCGGGCCGCAGGAGGCAGCGGATGAGCACGTAGGAGATATAAAGCCCCGAAAGGATCAGACCCGGGAAGATGGCGCCCATGAACATCTGCCCCACCGAGAGTCCCGCCTGGGGTGCGTAGACCACCAGCATGATGCTCGGCGGGATGAGGATCCCCAGGGTCCCCGCCGCCACGATGGAACCCGACGCCAGCGACTTGTCGTATCCCCGGGTCACCATGGGGTTCAGCGCGATCAGCGTGAGGATGGTGATGGAGGCGGCGATCACCCCGAGGCAGGCGGCGAGGATCGTGCCGAAGATAATGGTCACCACCGCCAGGCCGCCACGCAGCCCGCCCAGGGCGTCGTAGAGGGAATCGTAGAGGTCCTGGGTCACCTTGGAGTGCTGGAGGATAACCCCCATGAAGGTAAAGAGCGGGACCGCCAGATAGGGATAGTTCAGCGAGAGCTGGTAGAACCGCGTGTAGAGGATATGGAAGGTGGTGGACGGTCCGAAGACCAGCAGCCCCACAAAGAAGGCCACGCTGCCGATGACGAAGGCGATGGGGAAGCCTGTCATCACGAGGGCCAGAACGCCTCCGAGCATCAGTATGGTTACAAGTTCGGCGCTTATCTCAATCAAGGCGTTCACCCCTCACCACGAAATAGCAATCACGGACAAACTGCGCGATCCCCTGCAGGATCAGAAGCAGCAGGCCGACCGCGAAGACCGTCCGGTAGGGACCCGCCGGCGGGTACCAGAAGCTGTTGGTAAAGACCTCGTTGATCCGCCACGCCCGGATCGCCCACTCCGTAGCCAGCTGGAACATGACGATTGTCAGCGGGAAGAAGAGAAAGAGCGTGCAGAGCAGGTTCACGAAGGCCCGCGCCCGGGGCTTGAGCATGTTGTAGAAGAGATCCACCCGGGTGTGGGCGTCGTGGAGGTAGGCGTAGGAGGCACCCAGGAGATAGAGGGTGCCTCCGGACATACAGAGCACGTCGTAGGCCCAGATGGTTGGCGAGTTGAAGAAATGGCGGGCTAGGGCCTCATAGGTCCCCGCAAATACAAGGAGAAGGGCGAACCATTTCCCAACCGATCCGGATGTTTCGCTGATCTTATCGATGATCCTCAGTGTTCGTTTTAACGTTGACATGCCACTTCTCCTCGGCTCACGTCAGAAGCGTCGAGCTACTTGACAGCCTCGTATGCTTCGCCGAACTCCTTCATGGAATAGTAGATCTCGCCAAAGATCGGGGGCTCCTTCTCGGCCATCTCGGTATAGAACGCTTCGGCCTCTTCCAGCAGGGCCTGCTCGATCTCGTCGGGAACGGGAAGCACCTGGCAGCCGGCTTCGCGGAACTTCTCCACCGCCTGGATGGACTCGTAGACAAGATACTCGTGCTGCTCCTGGGTGAACCTGGAAACGGTGCTGCGCACCAGTTCCTGCAGATCCTCGGGAAGCTCGTTCCAGGCCGACTCGCTGACGTAGAAGCACTGGGGATCGCTGGGGGCACGGGTCGGGGAGACGTAGACATACTCGGCCACCTCGTTGAAGTGCATGTCCCAGTTGGTGGCCAGGGTGGAGTACTCGAAGGCGTCGATGGTGCCGCGCTGCATCGCCTCGTAGAGCTCGCCGCCGGAGATGATCACCGTCGCGGCGCCCATCCTCTTGAGGATCTCGCCGCCGTCACCCATGCAGCGGGCCTTCAGCCCCTTGATGTCTTCCATATCCTCAAGCTTCACCTTGGAGTGGAAGAAGACCTCGGCGGGCAGCGGAGCGAGGAAGCCCGGGAAGGTCTTGGCGTCGTAGTCCTTGATCATCTTGTTCATCAGCTCGTAGCCGCCGCCGTAGTCGAACCAGGTCCGCAACGCCTCGCCGGGCAGACCGCCGGGCCGGGAGCTGATCAGGCCGGCCGCCGACCACTTGTCCTTGTTGTACATGGGACAGGTGTAGCACATCTGCAGCACGCCACGGTCAACGGCGTCGAGCTCCTTGTAGGGCGGCACGATGGAGCCGCCGACAAAGGGCTTGACCACCAGACGTCCGCCGGATGCCTTGGTGATGGACTCGCAGGCCTTGTCGTGGTAAATCTGGGAGGGATCGGAGGCGGGGCCGTGGCCCGAGGACTTCCAGACAATCTTGTCTGCCGCCAGCGCCGACTGCCCCGTCATCATGATACCCATCACGAACAGGGCCACAAACAGAACACAGAGTACGCCTTTCCAACTTCGCATCGTCATATTTCCCCCTTTTCCATGCTTCACCGACAGGGAAACACCTCCGCCGGTGTCCCGCTCCCCTGGTTAGTCAAGAAACAGGGAGCTCCCGGTGACATTGTGGAAAAAACGGCCTTGCTCTTCCAGCATCTCCTTTAACCGGGATACCGCCTCCTTTCCTGTACAGTGAGAGACCCCGATCACGCCGAATTCGGGGTCCTGCAGGTAGTGTAACGAACGCTCCAGGGATGCGCCCTCCGCCTCCACCAGGTGGGTTCCGCCCAGTACGGCGTAGATACTGCCTCCCAGATGGTTGCGCACGGCGTCCAGCATGTTGCGCATACCCGGATGGGAACACCCGAGCACCACAACCCAGCCTTTCGAGGATTCCAGGGCCAGGAGCAGCTCGTCGTCGAAGGGATCCTCGACAAACCCCTCCTCCGTCCGGAGGACAAACCGGGGGTTGACCCGCTCGTCTTCGTGGATGCGGGGGAATCCGGTGATGATATAGACACCGGGCATCAGCTGTTCCACCTCGCCGGTGACAAAGGAATAGGCGATCTTGCGTTCTTTGAGAAGGGATTCGTCGAAGTCGTTGCCGAGGAAATCGTAGGCTCCGTTCCGGAAGGCGTATTTCTCGGTAAAAAAACCCTGACCAAGGCGTAACTGGAAGGTATCGGTATACCTGAGAAGGTGGCGGAAACCGCCGGAGTGGTCGTAGTGGCCGTGGCTGATGACCACAGCATCGAGCAACGAGGGATCCACCCCCATCCGAAAGGCGTTGTCGAGGTAGGCATCGGACTGGCCGGTATCAAAGAGAATCCTGTATCCCTCTTTCTCGATGTAAAAGGAAATGCCGTGTTCGTTCCGTAGGGCGAGATGCTCACCCTGGGTGTTCTCCACAAGAGTGGTGACCCTCAACACATCCTCATCCCCTCCCTGGAATACGAAAACGTTTCCTCTGCTTCGGCATGCACAGCCGCCTCACCGGAGCCGTGGAACCGTCCGATAGATGCATCAACCTGCAAGCTAACGGAAACAATGTTTTAAAATAATGGTACCGAAGCGACACCGTACTGTCAAGCTGATGTCCCCTCTCCCCTGGAGCCCGCGGCGCCCGAAATCCCGGTGGTGCGGTAGGGAGAACGGTGCTAGGATGGAACCTGCAACGCAGTGGCGCACGCGAAATACCGCCGGGATCCCTGGAAACGGAAGGGGGATCCCCGGCTGAAGGCAAAAGCGGCCGGGAGGCATGAAATCCATGGAAACGCAACCCAGCAGTAACCTGGGACAGCCGCGACAGAGCCCGGAAGAACGGGCCGCACGGGCGGGTACGGTGCTCTGGATCGGGCTGCTCGGCAATGTGTCGCTCAGCGTCCTCAAATTCATCGTCGGGACCATGGGCCACAGTGCGGCCGTGGTGGCCGACGCGGTCAATTCGCTCTCCGACGCCGTCACGGATCTGGTGATGGCGCTGGGTTTCCGGGTGGTCGCCAAACCGGCAGACAACAATCACCCCTACGGACACGGCAAGGTGGAGACACTGCTGGCTCTCCTGAGCGGCATGGTGCTGCTTGGCGCCGGCGGGGGGATCCTCTACGACGCCGCCAGACGACTGCTCCAGGCCCTCGACGGCATCTACCCCTCTGTCCCCGGCGGCATCGCCCTCTGGGGCGCCGGGATCTCGGTGGTTGTCAAGGAGGGGCTTTTCCGCTACACACACCGGCTGGGGAGGGCCCTGGACAGCAGAGCACTGCTCGCCAAAGCCTGGGACAACCGCACCGACGTTCTCTCTTCGGCGGGCACCTTCATCGGTGTGGGAGCAGCCGTTGTCCTTGGCCACAGATGGGTGCTCCTGGACCCGGCAGCCGCCTTGATCATCAGCATCCTGATCATCAAGGAGGCCCTGCCCATCATCCGGGACAGCCTCCGGGAGCTGACCGACGCATCGCTCGACGAAACGACGGAACAGGCCATCTGCAGCTGCATCTCCGACGTACCGGGCGTCCAGGGCTGCCACCGCCTGCGGACACGCAGAGTGGGCCCCACCATCGCCATGGATGTCCACATCCATGTAGCCCGGGATCTCTCCATCGTCGCGGCCCACGACATCGCCACCGAGGTGGAACGCGTCCTCCAGCGGCAATTCGGCGACACCATCCTCACCTCGATCCACGCCGAACCGACACCCCCGGCCTCCCCTCTCCGGGATTGAGAAGGGGCGCAACCTTGCGTCCAGACTGGTGCAAATTGCCGTTGTCGGGTAACGGCTCATCCGTGGTATAAACAGTGACAGAGGATTTCGAAAGACCAAGGAGGGATTCGATGCTCAAAAGAGGTTTGGCCGTCGTGCTTGCCGCCGCTCTGGTGGCAGGCATGCTCTGTACAAGCGGGAACGCCGCGGTGGACGACAAGATCTTCTGCATGATCTGCGCCCGGGGAACCCCCCAGGAGGTGCGGAAGGCCATCGACAAGGGGGCCGATATCCACGCCCGGGACGACATCGACCACGGCACAGCGCTGATGTGGGCCGCTTCGGAGAACAACAACCCCGCCGTGACACAGCTGCTCATCGATGCCGGCGCCAGGGTGGACGCCACCGACAACTACGGCTGGACGGCACTGATGTCCGCCGCCTACAGCAGCAGAAACCCCGAGGTACTGGAGGTGCTGCTCGACGCCGGAGCCGACCCCGATGTGCAAGACGTCCACGGGAAGGGTATCCTGGACTGGATCCAGTACAACGACCTCCTCCACGACGATCCGATCATCCAGAAGCTCCGGAAACTCCAGAAGGCGTCCCCTTAGGCCGACAGCGCCAGATAACGGGAGGGGCGATCCCTGGATCGCCCCTCCCGCAGGATCCACAGAAATCAGTCAGTGCTACGCTCTCCGCCGAGATAGGCGGACAGCGCCCGCGCCAGCCGCCGCGCGCCCTCGCGGGAGGTGGCCTCGTCGGCGGTGGCGTAGGAGAAACGGATATGCCGGTAGCCGCCGTCCTCCAGAGGCGAGAAGATCATCCCCGGGACCACGCCTACCCGCTCCTCGACGACGGCGAACCTGGCGAAGCTGTAGATGTCGTCGATCCCCGGGATCTCGCCCCAGATGAAAAAGCCGCCTTCGGGGACCTCGAAGTGCAGTCCCTGGGGAACCACATACTCGCCCAGGGCCTTCACCAGGGCATCCCGGCGCATCTTGTACCGGTCCTGCAGCGTGAGCAGATAGGAGGTCATGTCGAGATCCCGCACCGTTTCGTACACGGCGTACTGCGGGACGGCGGAGAGACCGATCTCGCAGGCCACCCGGAGACAGGTGAGGGCCACGACCAGGCTCCGCGGAGCGACGAGCCAGCCACAGCGCAGCCCCGGCGCCAGGATCTTGGAGAAACTCCCCAGGTAGACCACCCGGTCGTCGTCGCCGGCCATGGCGATGTAGCTCCCCGGGAAGGCCCCCTCGAAACGCAGGTAGTGGTAGGGATCGTCCTCCAGGATCACCACATCGTACCGCCGGGCCAGTTCCAGCACCGCCTCCTTCCGTGCATCCGACGTCGATGCCCCTGACGGATTCTGGAAATTGACGATACTGTAGAAGAACCGCACCCCCTCCTCGCGGAAGACCCGCTCCAGCTCCTCCAGGGAAGGGCCCTCCATGTCCACCGGAACCGGGACAAGCCGGGCTCCCTCCTTGCGGAAGGCCAGCAGCGCCTCCGGATAAGAGGGATCCTCCAGGGCCACCGCATCGCCGGGATCGATCAACGCCTCCGCCAGCAGGTTCAACCCCTCCTGGGAGCCGTTGGTGAGCAGCACGTGTTCCACACCGGCCCAGTGGGGCAGCAGTCCGTCGCCGCGCATCCACTGGACAATCCACTCCCGCAGCTCCACCAGGCCGGCGTAGTCGTGGTAGTAGCCGAAGAGCTCCGGGATCTCGCAGGCCTGCCGGAACCCACGGCTGAAATCCTCCATGGGAAAGAGATCCGCCGAGGGCTGGCCGGCGGTGAAGGAGATCGCCTCGTACTCCTGCACCAGGTAGACCATCTCGGCGATCACCGAGGGTTTGACACGCCCGCCCGCTTTGGCGTTGAGCCGCGCATTCCAGTCGACAACCATGGATATCCTCCTTCATGATAAACCCTGACACTCCGCACCAGCAACAGCCCTTCGTCACCCAGGTAACCGGAACAGGGATCTCCTCCTCAAGTCAAGCCGCCTCCCGATTCCCCCGCCGTCTCCGTACTCCTCCCATCATCGAACTCCTCGAGGAGAACGGCCGGCTCCCGCATCTCTCCGATATTGTACAACAGCGTCGCAATGTGGATCTCCGAAGCATAACCAAGTTCTATAAGCGGCGCAAAGAGATTGGCTCCGCCATAGACCAGCATGTAGCCCTTATTCCGGTCATGCACATCAAGGCGGTACTGCTCCGGCAGCACACATCCGAAATCGATAACGGGCGTGAAGCCCGCACGCTCCAGTCGCTCCACAAGCCTTCCGGCCTGCTCGCACTGGAAGGTAGGGAAGGTCTTGATACAGGCCGTCACCGCTCCATGCCCATCGTGTACGGCTCTCTCCACACGGGTGTACCGTCCCAACACCAACAGCTCACCGGGGCTCAGGGTCGTTCCTGCATGGCAGATCAGCTCGGTGAACCCCATAACCTCGTGACCGTCCACCACAAGCAATCCGGTGGAGGAGGTCTCTACAAAAATTCCTTCGCGCTTGAAGAGCGCGTCCAGTGTGCTGGACGAGATGGCAACCAGGCCCACATGCCCCTGGGGGATACGGATGTTCCCCACGCGCCCGCCGGATCGCACCATCCCGACAAGAGGGGAAACGGTGAGCCCGGAAGCGGAAACGGGCACAAGCTCACAGAGCGCCTCCGACAACCGCTCTTCGGGGAGGCAAAGCAGATTGACCACCACCCTTCCGCTGTCGCCCCCCAGCTCGTAGTCGCATTCATAGTGCAGTTTCTGGGTCTCCAGCGAAGCGAGACCGATTCTGTCGAAGACAAAGAGCATCTTGGCCTCTTCGATCCCCTTCTCCGTC